>CBFGVN010000271.1:0-4849 GCA_965651845.1 uncultured Chryseobacterium sp.
CGATCCGATAAAAAAAGCAGTAAAATAGTTACAAATGGAAAAGTCGTAAGAGCATAGCCTTTCAGAAGATTTTCACGACATTTTTTAGCTTTATATTGTACATTCTGATTATTATCAATAAAATAAGTGCCCAAATGTATTAATGGAATTAAAATCATTAAAAATTTAGTGACAATAGCTTGTTTATTTACTCTTTTTGATGATATAATATCTGAAACCCCTATCATTTAATTAGTTATTGGTATTGAATTAAAAATTATTCCTCCACAAAAAACGCATTCGAGCCCCCGATCCAAATCGCATCTTTCTTATTGAAATCCACATTCACCATGGCGGCCTTTGTCATTCTTCCAAGATTTTCTAATAGAATAGGGCGTTCGTCATTTTCGCGCCAAATATACAACAAACGAATCTCTGCTTTCGAAAATTCTCCGTTAACATCTTCAAAAATCGGTTCGTAATTCACTTTTCGTTGCAAAATGTAGTTTTCTTTATCTTCAATAGCGTCCGTTATTTCTTTTGTCGGATTTAAATTAACTCCACTTCCTGCAAAAGAAAACAAAGGTTTCAAAACAAAATTTTCTAAGTTTTCACTATTCGGAAATTCATGTAAAAAATAACTTTTCGGAACAAACTGATGCTGTAAAAGAGGCAGCAAAAATTTAGAAATCTTAAAGAACCAGTTCGGATGTGTAATCCACTTTACATCAATATCTTCACGGAAATCAAATTCAGTTTTCAGATCCGGAATCCTGTCGAGTTCATCGAAAATAATACGGTTGTAGATTCTTTTAATTTCAGTTAATTTTCCATTATTTTCATAGAACAATTTTTTGCCTTCTTTTTTAATTTTTGTCAGGCAAACTGTTTTTATACCCAATAACTTTTCAGTTAAAATAAAATCAATAACTGTTTTTTGTTTTTCGGGATAAATTTCCAATAAAATAACATTTTCAGGATTTTCATCACCAATAATCAGCTCTTTTAAATAATTTTTAAACTCTTCATGAGGCATTTTATTTTTAATCTCAGAAATGAACGGATACACTTCACAAAATGTATCTTCAAAAACTTTTTGAAAAGCATACAGTGATGGAAAAGCCTGTAATTCTATCAATTGCGGTTCTATTTCACCGTTTTCATTTTTACAGATTCCAAAATCGATGGTGAAAAAATGAGGCTTATCTGTATCATTAGGAACCCTGCAGTTTTCAGGAATTGCTTTCTGCAAAGTTTCTGCAGGTAAAGCTTTGATCTGATCGATAATGCTTTCGCTTGCATCAAGCAGTTTATTTTCAAATTCTTTACTTAAAAAAAGCGGACTTTCAGAAATTCTGAATGCCGGTTCCAAACCACTTTTTTCTTTTAAAATTTCTTTGAATCGACTGTATTTTTCCTGTGAAAATTCCTGATTAAACTGCTTCCTGTATTTTGAAATCATATTCTTTTTCTTTTGTGATTTTAAAAAATCGGACAATTGTTGCCCGATTTCTGTATTAATTTTAATTATTTTAGGTTTGAGATGCTTCGATAGGCTCAGCATGACAACGCTATAAATTTAATTCTAATAAAAAATAATTAGTATTAAAACTATTATGCTGAATAAGCTTGATGAAGGAAAGCATCTATATTATTTTAAGCCATCGCTTCCGTCTTTTTCAGAATGTTTTTTTTTGCAAACTGTAAAAACCTCGGAAGAATTTGAGCCTGTGTTAAAATAATCTTGTCCTCATCATCCATTCTGTCTAATGTTTCAAGATATTTTTCCATACCGAAATTCTCGATCATGGCTTCTTTATTTTTCTCGTCTTTCAAATTTTCCATCATTCCTTCAGGATTGGCTTCTGGATGGAATTGTGTTCCGAAAATTTCTTCCGAAAAACGAATGGCCATCACAGCTCTTTCCAGATTGATGTGTGGACGGAATTTTTCAATGGCAACAATTTTCATTCCTAACTCTTCAAAACGCTCATGATTAGGCTCAATAAACTGGTAAGCCCTTGAATCTACCGCATAGAAAGGATCCGGTAGATTTTTAAACAAGAATTCCTGTTCGCCTTCTTCTGTTTTATGAATCGGCATTACACCGAAAGAATAAGATTTTCTCTTGCAGATATTACCCAATTCCCAATGTATACTCGCCAATTGGAAAGAATGACAAATGAGGAATAAATATTTTTTATCTTCATGATATTTATTATGCTCGAAAATCTTATCTAAAAAGTCTGCGAACTTATCTTCCCATTCATGTCCTTCTCTGTGCGGATTTCCGGGACCTCCTGAAGAAATAAAAATATCAAAATCCGAAATATCGGGCATTTCATTTTTAAATCTTACATCAAAAGTTTTAATACTTACATTTTCTTCAGAGCTTTGTTGGAAGGTTTCAGAAATTTCTTTGATATTTTTAAAACCTTGATTTATCTGATTGTTGTTCATATCCAGCAAAGCAATTCGAATATCTTTCATACTACATTATATTTTTTGCAAAGTTACCAAAAATATTACGAAGTGAGTTCGCCGTGTGTTATTCCATATTCGGTTTCTGAGATCATATAATCAACGACCTTCGTAAGATCGCCGGTTTCTTTGAAGATCTGAAGCTGTCGGTCTGCGCCGGTTCCGTTTTCTAAAATTTTCCAGGCGTATTCTACTTCCGTTCTGCATCCCAACTCATCGACAACATCATCAATAAACTCAAGAAGTTCTTTTAATAAATGAGGATAAGGAACAGATTCTTCTTTACCAAAATCGATCAGATGGGCTTCAATTCCGCTTTTGGAAGCTCTCCATTTGTTTTCGTTTAACAATAATCTTCTATAGCTTCTGAAACTTAAATTCTGCTGATGAAGTTTGTATATTTTCGCCACTAAAGCCTGCATTATGGCAGCCAGACAAACTGTTTCATCGATTCTCAGAGGCATATCGCAAATCCTGAATTCGATGGTAGGGTAGAATGGGTGAACCCTCAAATCCCACCAGATTTTTTTTGCATTGTCGATAGTTCCTGTTTTCACCAAAAGATCAACATAGCTGTCGAATTCCGCCAAGGAATTGAAGTAACTCGGAATCCCGGTTCTTGGAAATTTTACGAAAATTTCCTGTCTGTAAGATTTGAAGCCTGTGTATCTTCCGATCCAGAAAGGTGAATTGGTGGACAAGGCATATACGTGAGGGAGAAAATACCTCATTACATTCTGAATTCTCACACCTTCTTCACGATTCGGAATTCCGATGTGAACGTGCAGACCGAAAATAAGATTCTCACGCGCTACATCTCCCATATCATCAACAATTTTGATATATCTTTCTCCCTGCGTGATGGTATTTTCAGACCAATGAGAAAACGGATGGGTTCCGCCTCCTGAAACACGTAGATTTTGTTCGTGAGCTGTTTTAATAAGGTGTCTCCTAAGGTTGGTAAGCTCAGCTCTGGCTTCCTGGATGTTCTGGCAGATTCCGGTTTCCATTTCGATCATGGATTCGTGCATTTCATGTTTTAAATTTTCACTTAAAACTGCTTTTCCGCCTTCAATAATTTTCGAAACATGAGAGATCAGGTCTCTGCTCTCAACATCAATAATTTGATATTCTTCTTCGATTCCAATAGTAAATTGATGCATTTTTTTTCGTGCTTTTATTTTTATGTTTTATTTTACAGAATCTTTTACGAAAGTTCCCCAAGAGATATTTGGTTTTCCGGGAACATATTCTTTAGCTTTTTCTACGGCTAGTTTTGCAGCATGCTCTACAATCCATGCGAAGTTTTCTTCCCCTACCGAATTTCTGTCTGCATCAGGAGCGGGATTACAGAAATCGATAGCATATGGAATTCCATCTCTTACAGCAAATTCCACCGTATTGAAATCGTAGCCAAGGGCTTCATTCATTTTAATGGTATAGTCGTGGATTGTTTTTAATAGTTTTTCCAGTTCTTCACCCTGAGTCTGATGCGTTGTTGCATATCTTAAATGATGTGCATTTCTCGGCTCATAAGGCATGATATGAACATATTTTTTACCCAAACAATATACTCTGTAATAATCATCGAAAATAATTTCTTCCTGAACCATCATTACCAACTGCTCTGTTTCGCCTAATTTATTCCACAGATCATCCGGGTTTTCCACTCTGTACACATTTCTCCATCCGCCGCCGTCGTGGGGCTTCATATAAGCCGGAAAACCTACATAATTAAAAATATAATCCCAATCGTGCGGGAACGTCAGGTTTCTGAAGGATGTTTCTGAAGTATTGGTCGGTCTTTCGTGTGATGGAAGCAAAACAGTTTTAGGAAGAGGAATTCCCAGTTTTGACATTAAAGCATTATTGAAAAACTTCTCATCTGCGCTCCACCAAAATGGATTGTTGATTACATACGTTCCATTTAAAGCCGCATTTTTAAGATAAGCTCTGTAGAAAGGAACATCCTGCGAAATTCTGTCGATAATTACTGCATATCCGTAATCTGCTCCCTGTTCCAGCTTATCAATCGTTACCGGTTCAGCAATGATTTCTCCACCTCCCAGCTCGTTTACTTTATCGATAAATGCCCAGGGAAACGTGTCTTCCATACCGAATAGAATTCCTACTTTTTTTGCCATAATTGTATTTTTAAATGTTTTTTTTATATTATTATTTCGTATTAATTAAATTTAAGAAAAGAATGTTCCGATAAACGTTGGGAAAACCATCCTCCAAAGCGGCCAATCGTGGTTGATCCACTTTCTTTCGTCGTACCAGAAATCAATTCCTTTCGAGCTTAAAATATCTGCCATTTCGATGTTTTTATCTTTGCATATGTCCTGATCCGAAGTACTTAAAATAATATGCATATGTTTATACTTCC
>CBFGVN010000272.1:0-4833 GCA_965651845.1 uncultured Chryseobacterium sp.
AAGTCCTATAAAATTTTAGGAATAAAAGTTGTAATTTAAATTTCAATAAATTTTAATAATACACAATAGAAATATGGACATTAAAAAAGAATTCAGAGATTTCTCTGTAAAACATTTAGGAAATAACGGTCTGGTTACCGATCAGTATATGGGAATGTATGGTCCAACGAATCTTACGCCGTACATCATGGAAGAAAGAAGATTAAACGTTGCTCAGATGGACGTTTTCTCACGTTTGATGATGGACAGGATCATTTTCTTAGGTACCGGAATCGATGATCAGGTGGCCAATATCGTTACGGCACAGCTCTTATTCCTGGAAAGTGCAGATCCTTCAAAAGATATTCAGATCTATATCAACTCTCCTGGTGGTAGTGTTTATGCAGGATTGGGAATTTATGACACGATGCAGATCATCAAGCCGGATGTAGCGACGATCTGTACTGGTATGGCCGCTTCTATGGGAGCTGTATTGTTGGTAGCCGGAGAAAAAGGGAAACGTTCTGCCCTTAAACACTCAAGAGTAATGATTCACCAGCCTTCGGGAGGTGCTCAAGGGGTAGCTTCAGATATGGAAATCAACTTGAGAGAAATGTTAAAATTGAAACAAGAGCTTTATGAAATCATCGCTCATCATTCGGGACAAACGTATGATTGGGTTGAGAAATCCTCTGACAGAGATTACTGGATGACTTCCGAAGAAGCAAAAGGCTACGGAATGGTAGATGAAGTTTTACAGAGATCTACAGACAAAAAATAATTTCTTTAAAGAAATGATAAAAAGCGCATCAATTCACTTTGGTGCGTTTTTTTTGTGTAGAATATTTAATAATTTGTCATTTCAACGTTAGAAGAAATCTAGTATTCACAATCACAAATACTCTCAAACCCTCTAACTCAATCAGGAGCTCTTTCCAGCTATCCACTATATCTTTTTTGTTACGGCTTCCTGAACTACGTTCGTAAACTTTCAGTTTATGCTCCAGCCGCAACAAAAAAGGATGCCGTTTCTATCTGGGCTATTGTGTCAGGAGCGGTGATTTCGAGAGCCTCAATCATCAATGGGTTACAGACATTTTCATCAATAGGAACGGGCTTTAGCCCGTTTTCAGTTTGAAGTATTCTGATTGGCTTTAGCCAAAACTTATAATTTTAGTTTCGGCTAAAGCCAAATTCGTTTTAATGCTTTTAAAAACTTCCAGCATCCATCTTCCCGCTTCCATTTATTTATTTCAAAATTAATATTGCATTCAAGATCAATTTACAATCAATGCCTACTTTCGCTCCCAGTAAAAAGTAAACATGAAAAAATTCTTATTACCTTTATTTGCCCTTACTGTAATGGCTTGTAATGATGATGATAATGTAAACAATCAGGATATCAATTATTCTAAGCTTCCTCAGGAGTTCCCTTTTTCTACATTAACGACTTTAAACGGGATTAATGTAATCAACGGAGGTTTCGGGTCAGGCGCAACAGCACATCCGACTCGAAAAGGAGAATTCTACGCTATTACCGATCGTGGTCCGAATGTAGCGTATTCAAACGGAATTAAAATCTTGGTTCCGAATTTTACTCCTACAATAATGCATTTTAAAATAAATGCAGACGGAAATATTGAAGTAATTAAATATATTAAGCTTAAAAATCCTTCGGGACAGCCTATCACAGGTCTCCCGAATCCAGCAGGAATGGGAAGTACGGGAGAAATTGCCTATGCAGCAGATGGAAGCGTATTGGGAACGGATAATTACGGCTTAGACAGCGAGAGTATTGTTGCAGCAGCAGATGGAACCTTTTGGGTATCTGATGAATATGGTCCTCATATCGTTCATTACAGTGCAGATGGAATAGAGTTGGAGAGAATCAGTCCGATTGGGGTGAACACGGGAACCAGAAAACTTCCTGCCGTTTTTGCCAAAAGAAGACCCAACCGAGGTATGGAAGGAATGTGCATGACGCCGGACGGGAAAATGCTGGTAGGAACAATGCAGTCGACTATGTATGTTCCGACAAAAGCTTTGGCAACCAATACAACGTTAACGCGGATTGTTACCTTCGATCTGGCCACCGGACAGACTAAACAATATTTGTACAAACAAGACGGCGGCGCATCGGATTCTGTTTGTGATATAACGCCAATCAGCAATACGGAATTTTTAGTAATCGAAAGAGACGGAAGCTTTGGCTCACAAGGCGGACTTAAAAAAGTCTACAGAATCAATCTTTCGGGAGCTTCTGATGTTTCAGGAACGGATCTCACAGCAGTCGACGGAATGAAAATCAACGGAAAAACCCTTGAGCAAAGCACTTGGGATGAAATAAATACAGCCGGATTGAAGCCTGTTACAAAAACTTTAGCAGTTGATCTGGTTTCAAAAATAGGCTACGAACACGATAAGTTCGAAGGGATTGTTTATCTGGGAAATAATAAGCTGGCTGTTTTCAATGACGATGACTTTGGTGTTGCAGACGACGGAAACGGAAATCCAAAAACAAAAATTCTTCCTAAAACTGGTAAACAGGATAAGGGAACAATGTATATAGTCGATATTCAATAATTAGATTTTGTAGAAAGCGGCGATCATTGAATTGATCGCCGCTTTTATTTTTATCTCCCACAGATGATTGTGTTTTAAATATTTTCTTGCAGATTGGTGATTACGTAATTTTTTTTAACGCAAAGTTTTCATTTAAATATCATTAATGTTAAGGGAGCCAAGAATATCAACAAGTTGATTTAATGAAGCTGTATTTTCAAGCTTCGCGTAGCAAATTTATTTTGCCTTTTTCTAACTAAAATTATAGACTTAATAATAAATTCTTTACGTTTAAACTAAAAAATAAGACATAATCATCTGTGGAAAGTCTGCGAAATCTGTGGGAACTAAGACAAAAAAAGACCGCCAAAAGACGATCTCTGAAAAAATATTTTAAATCTAAATTAATTAAAAGCTTCAATAATCTTAGAGAAATCCTCCAATTTCAAAGCCGCTCCACCAATCAATCCTCCATCGATATCCGGTTGAGAGAAAATTTCTTTTGCATTATCAGGTTTTACAGAACCTCCATAAAGGATAGAAACTTCATCAGCAACTTCTTTTCCGTACTTTGCAGCGATGATATTTCTGATATGAGCATGGATTTCCTGAGCTTGTTCAGGAGTTGCCGTTTCACCTGTTCCGATCGCCCAAACCGGTTCGTAAGCAATCACTACTTTTTTGATCTCTTCTGCTGTAAGTGTAAAAAGTGCAACTTCCGTCTGGTTTTTTACCACTTCGAAATGTTGTCCTGCTTTTCTTTGTTCTAATGTTTCACCGTTACAATAAACAGGAATTAGCCCTTTATCCAAAGCCAATTTTATCTTTCTGTTGCAGTGAGAATCGGTTTCACCGTGGTATTGTCTCCTTTCGGAATGCCCGATTAAAGAACCTGTTGCATCGATAGATTCCAACATATCTGCAGAAATTTCACCGGTATAAGCTCCGCTTTCATGCTCGCTCATATCCTGAGAAAATACTCCGATCTCGTCTTTTTCGAAGATATCTTTAGCCATCATTAAATATAAAGATGGAGGTGCGATCCAAACTTCACAGTTGGTGGTATTGTTGTTTTTATAACTTAGTAATTGAACCATTAATTGTTGAGCATCAATTACATTTTTGTTCATTTTCCAGTTTCCTGCAACTATTTTTCTTCTCATAGATTTTATTTTAGAAGTTAGAAGCTAGATATTAGAAGTTAGAATTACGGTAAGCTTTAAAACTGATTTCTAACTCCTACAATCTAATTTCCCAATTAATTAATATTCCAAAGATTTTTCAACAAAGTATAAAAAGTATGCTCTTCGTCCGTTACTTTATTATCCGCTTTGATAAGAGTTTTCGCAAATTGTACAAATTTTTCACGTTCTTCCTGTGTAGAATCGTCAAGAAAGCAGCGACCATGGAATTCGAAGTGATCTTTCCATTCTTCCGGCTTTAGTAAGGCGATGGTTTCCAGTTCGTTATCCAGGTTCATTCTGAAAGGAAATTCCTCAGAAAGATATTGTTGGATAAGAATTCCTTCCTCGGGAGCAAATTCACCGTCTACAGAAGAGAGAATCATCAATAAATGGTAACCAGCGATTGATTTATTTGATTTTTGCATTATTAAATTTATAATTAAAGTTTAGTGTTTAAAATTATTTCAGGTTTGCGATTTGTGGTTAAAATTCACAATTGATTATTCACCATTCACAAATCAGCAATTATCTATTTCACATAGTCTTTCGCAGGCTGTTTGTCTACAATTTTTCCGTTTTGTAAAATTAAAACAAATGGGTTACTTCTTGCAATAGTTTTTATTGCAGTCCCGTCCATCAGCATGTTTTTAATAGTTTTAAAAGTATTCGGCTCAGTAGAAACCCCGTACACAATATTCGCTCCCTGAGTCTTAACCTTAGCTTCAACCTGCTTCAATAATTCCGGTGAAATATCTTTCGGATGATAGGAGAAAACAAGGATTGCTTTTGGCGCGTGGATGATTTCATCGGTAACTTCCATTCCCGTTGGATCTTCAATTTTGAACTTTACGATCTCAGATTTATATCCTTCTTTTATGAGTACAGATTCATTTTTTCCTTCCTCGATCTTCCACGGAGAACCTTCTGCCCAGTATTCTGTTTGTTTGATATAATCGTCCTGATTTACTTTTTTTATTTCTCCTGTTTTTTGATTTTTTAGGGAGTAAAAAGTTTTGTATTCTGATGGATTTTTATTAATTTTTTCCTTTTCACCTTTGATGTCGGTTCCTATTTTATAATCACGGAAATCGATCAGCGGCTCATGCAT
>CBFGVN010000273.1:0-4826 GCA_965651845.1 uncultured Chryseobacterium sp.
GTTATCAGGTGACTTTAAAGATATTGAATTGGTTCCGTTCGTAGTATTTGCGTAAAATATTAAAGATGATACAATTACATCCGGGCCCGTATTTACAGCAATATTCCCGGCAACATCCAGCTTATCAGAAGGGTTGCTCTTTCCAACGCCTATTCTATCATTTGCTGCATCAATACTTAAGGTATTATTGTCAAGATTAATTGCTTCAACTCCTGTTCCCGTAATTGAGAATTTGTTAGTATTACTGACACCTGAAATGTTTGTTGCTTCCGTTAAATTACCACCCAATTTTACATTATCATTAGCCATTGTAAGGCCATTGCTCGCTGTATAAGGTATTATAATTTTCTGCCAAAGTGCACCATCGAAATAATAATGACCAACAGAATTTATGTTAGTTCTGGGTGCATTGGTATTTCCACCGGAAACGTCTGTAATGTAGACTATTGCTCCTTCCTGATCTGTATTATACGTCGCTGTATTATTGGTAAGCTCTGCCCTTGTAATCCTTGGTGGTAGCAAACCATATGTTTGCGTATTATCTGCAACTCCCACTCCATTTCTTTTTACGCTTACATCTAAAGTTGATTTTGGTGTGGCTGTATTAATACCTACTTGGGTGTAAAATATTAATGGTGACAAAATCATACTGAGATAAAAGAATTTAATCATAATGTATATTTTAATTGATTTTTATAATTATATTTTTCCATTGCAATCTAATAATGCATGAGTTTTGAACAATAACTCATAAAAGACGCCATAGGCCATCAAAGTGTTGTTTAGAATCGTGATTTTAAAAATAAGTTTTGTAAAAGCTTTATAACTGCTTTTTAAAACGGCGCCTTTTAGAGTTAGTTTATAAATATTTTTAAGGTCTGATAATTGTTGTATTGAAAAATTTCTACTTTCTACCAGTGAATTTGGTGCTGTAATTGTGGCATTTCTTGTCGGTTTATCACTGCATCATTCCATAGAACCTCCATGATTTAAAATAAGATTGCCTGATAATTAAAAGAAAGATTGCCTTCATTGCGTATGTTTGATCGTTTTTACCATTCTATATTTTCTGAATGGTTACATTGGTTACATTTCCTGAACCCGTTCCACCGGATTCTGTGGCTAAAACGGTAAAAGTTCCTGAAGATGTGGTTGTAAAACGAACTTGATATCCCGTTGTGGGCACAATAATAAGGGTTGTATAACTCATTAGCTCTCCAATAGTTGCAGATGCTGGAGCCACTGCCGCATAGTGCGTACCTCTTGCTAGGTAGCTTGCATCAGGAACCGGTCTCACTCCTAGTGTAAGTTGAGTTCCTGCTGCGGCCATATTTGCAAAGCTAGCCTGTAAAGTCACTAAAAAATTTCCGGGTTGATTAAATGTCAATACTCCCGTACTCGTATTATAGCTATAATAAGGAGAAGTGGATAAGGGGCTGGCGAATAATAATGTGAGAATACTGCCGGGGGTAGAAAAAGCCTGATCTGCAGCCAAACGGGCATGAAATAAACCATAAGCATTAAAATCGACTGTTTTGAGTACTCCATTCGCGTCTGCTACTACATTCCTGTCGATACCTCCCACTCCAACATTTGTATTAATATTCCTTATTCGGGCATTACCGGAAAATATGTCCAGAGATTCGCTCGGACTTATTGTTCCAACTCCTATTCTTCCTTCAGAAGTTACGGTTACGTCATTGGCCTGTTGCGTTACCGACGGAATTCCGGAAGCTGGGTTGTCTTTTGCTCCATCAATATGTAAGCTTGTTTGCGGATTTGGATTATTAATACCAACTTGCGCACTGTAATAGCTAAGAAAAAATAGGTTGCTTAGAATAATAATTCTCTTTTTCATATTTTTTGATTTTTGTTTACATCTAAATTTTATTATATATAATTTATTATGTGATTACTAAAAAACGATAGAAATCATTTCTAAATGCTGCCTTTCGTCATAAGCCAGATGGGCTTTATATTTTTTTTCCTTAATGTCTAGCCTGGTTATTTGCCATTGTTTTCTTTTAAGAAGTACAGAATCCTCGACAACCTCAAAATCGCATAAGGGTATATTTAACCCTCTTCCATCCGCTTTTATAACAAATTCTTTTCTTGTCCAAAAATGAAAAAACCGATCGGCCGGAACCGCTGCATTAATAATTTCATTCCATTCTGCCTTCGAAAAATACTTTTCAAATTGAGATAAATTCAACGCTGTTACAGCTTCTATGTCCAGTCCTATTTTACCCCTATTTGTAAGGGCACACATGGCACATCCTAATGTATGGGATATGCTGAAATCTATAAAATCACCAAGAAATGGCTTTCCATAGGCTGTGAATTTCATAGAATCTAAAGAATCAGAAAACGACATCCCTGAGCCCTTTTTTTAGTAATAACTTTCCAAAAAGGCTGGCTAGCCTGTCTTCTCATCGGTTGTATCTTAAAACATCTTTTTTTATAAAATCCGGCAACGTATTTAAATACTCACAAAACATTTCATCAGGAAGAGGTTTCTCAAAAACTGTATAATAAATTTTAATCATGGGTTTGAACCGGATAATTTCCAGTGAAGTTTATAATCCATTGACAGCTAAGCAGTATTTTTAAAAGCCGGCCATTATTTTAGGTGCTGAATCCGTCTTAATGGCCGGCCGTTTTGATTTATATAGTTAAATCATCTTCATAAATCGCAGGTAGGCTTCTATTACTTTCCGATTAAAAATGGCAGGCCGGATATCAGTGTCCTTTAAAAATTTCTCAGTATTGCTGCTTTTGAAGTAATATGTATTCTCATAGGCTTCTACAAGAGACTTACCCTCGTGGACATCATCTGTAAAGAGATAAAGCAGGGAATAAATCGGAAGCTCCTGATTTCGCCTCCATTGTTCAAACCAGTTCTGAAAATCTATACCTTTCATTTCCAGCCCACAGTAGTCGGTTATACGTACACAAAAATCAGTGAGAGACAGATCATGTTCCGGCAAAGGATTTAAGTTGAAGTTTAATCCTATAGCATCAGGCTTTTGGCTGATATGGGCAATCGCTTTGCAGACATAATCAACCGTAACGACCTCATCTTTCAGTCCCATTACCAAAGGAAATGCTTTAAGCTCAATGCAGGAACGCATCAAAGAGCTCCACCACTGATTCAAAGGTGTTGCGCCGGTTTCCCCATGACATACAACAAATCCTAAACGGAAATTGATCACCGGAAGTCCTTTGTCGCGAGCCTTGGAAGCCATACTTTCCATTACCCATTTGCTTCGGATATACCCCATATCACGGCAGACTGCGGGCAGATTCTGTTCGATAGGATCATCTTCGGTCATCCATGTTTTTCCTGTAAAGCTTCTTCCCCAGCTGTATACGCCCATTGAGGATGAAATAATAAGAAACTTTGTTTTACCGTTAACTGCCAGGTGCAGTATGTGGGCCATGCCATCAACATTTGGCTTTTTGATGTGCTCATAGGGCTGAACATAGCTTACATCACTGCCCATATGATAAATCACTTCTATATCCTTCTGTAGTTCTTCATATAGATCCTCAGCAAGTCCCAATCCGGGCTTTGTCAAATCTCCTAACAAAATTTTTATTTTACTTTCGTAATTTACGTTCCATACCAATTTGAATTTCAGAAATGTATTTTTAATACGTTCAAGACCCAATATTTCGTTTTCCGCTCGTACCAGGCAGTATATAGTAGCGTTGTGGTTTCTGGCAATAAGCTCCTCCAATAAATGTGACCCGACAAAACCGGTAACGCCCGTAAGGAAAATTCTGGAAGGATTGGTTAAGATCTGCGGATCAGGCTGTACCGTAATTTCAAAATCAAACGGGAGTTCTGCATCTTTTAACAGCTGCTGCTCTGCCATACGGGCTTTCTGCTTCTGGCTGGCTTCATTCTGAAGCAAACGGCTTTCAGTTTCTTTTACAAAAAGATTGATTGTAGGAAAACGGTACAGTTCGGGAAGCGAAATTTTTTTCTGAACATTTTTTGGCAGCCGTTCATGCAACTGAGCCAGCATTAAAGAGTGACCACCGAGTTCAAAGAAATTGTCATTTTCATTGACTTCATCAAGATTTAACAAATCCATCCATATTTCAGTGATTTCCTGCTTAAGATTAACTGTTTCAACTTTTTCTTTAGCTTTCTTAATAACCTGCTGTAAAGGAATATGCAGTTTACTTTTATCAATTTTTCCTGTTAAAGTCAGGGGAAGCTTATCGTACAGGATTATTTTTTCCGGAAGCATATAGGTCGGAAGGCTTTGCTTTAATCTGGTACGAATATCTTCCAGACTAATATGTTCTTTATCCGCATCATAAAGCTCTAAGAATGCGACCAATACAGGTAATCCCTGTTGGGGACGATGGACTTTTACCGCTACATTGGCAACCTGTGCCAGCTGCCCTATGTGATGTTCAATTTCTTTTAATTCAATTCTGAACCCTCTTAACTTTACCTGGTCATCCACGCGTCCTACAAATTCAATAGTCCCGTCTTTCCTCCAGAAAGCACGGTCACCCGATTTATATAAACGATAATCTGCTCCATACGTTGATTTCATCCATTCCGGTGCTTCAATAAAGACTTCAGCAGTTTCCTGTAGCTTATTGATATAGCCTTTCGCAAGTTGCTTGCCGCCAATATAAATTTCTCCGGTTGTACCTTCTTCTACATATTCAAGTTCTTTATTGAGAATATGTATATCGGCACTGTTTAATGGTTTTCCAATTATATGAGGATTGGTATCATCCTTAAAAAGATGGCTTACAACACTCACCGTAGTTTCGGTAGGTCCGTATACATTGATAAGGCG
>CBFGVN010000274.1:0-4809 GCA_965651845.1 uncultured Chryseobacterium sp.
TTCATACATCCCAGTTAACAAAATGATTGCAGCAGACAGTAAATTATAAATTGTCGTGATTTCAATCAAGAATCATAAATTTAATATATAATTAATCCTGACAAGATCTACATAAAAAAAGAATCTGATAGCTTCGCAAGCAATTTAAAAACTATTAAAATACATTAAATTAATCATGATTCAAAAACAAAAACTTCTCGGATGGATACTTATGTTTGCAGTCACATGCATCGGATGCCAGAATAATGAAATGGCTTCGGCTTCAATGGAAGAAGAGCTTTCATCAAAACTCAGCGTCAATGAAGCGGCTACGGATGTAAGTGTCAATGCTTATGTAGATACAAGCACTTACATCAATTCTGGTTTTAGTTTTCTAAATCCGTCGCAGATCGATAAAAACCGTCAGGCTATAGGCGGAAATGCTTACACCGAGGTCTACGGATTCAATATTCCTGAAGAAAACAGAGTAAGAGGAATCCGTTGGAATACCGATGATGAAACTACATCGATCTGGAGACCTCAAGGAATTGCGGGTTTTACCAAAGATGGCATTCGTTATCTGTTGGTAAGCTGGTATGCAAAAGATGATGCTGAGTATAAAGGCTCCCGTATTACCCTGATTGACATTAGTCCGAGTTCAAGTACTTATCTAACGTATCGTCATATTCTGTTGGTGCAGCCTGATATTCCTGCAAATACAACAGCATATTCACAATATGGCTCTTACGCCCCATTGAACGTACATGCCGGTGGAATTGCCTATTTCAAAGGTAAAGTGTATCTCAGTAGTACTAATTTAGGGGTTCGGGTATTCGATTTAAATAAAATAATTGAAGTAAGCACCGGTGACACCACCAATGATAAGTGCGGTAAAGATGCCAACGGTAATTTATTCGCCTTCAATTATCGGTATATTTTGCCTCAAATAGGATATCAAAAGATCAACAATGCTAGTCCTTTCTCCACTATTCAGGTCAATGATGAAGGAACTCAATTCTGGACAGGACAATACTATGCAGGCAGCGCCGATCCTGCTATTGTTCCTCAGGTTTTTGGCTTTCCTGTTGACGCGAACGGAACACTGCAAAATACAGGAATTGTCGCAGTAACCCCAAAGAACAGCCTTTTCACAGATAATCATGCTCATGGGATACAAGGCGTATTCCGAAAAGGGAACAGAACATGGCTTTCGTGTACAGGATCTCCAAGCAATTCTTACGGTTCCAATGCAAGATTAGCCCGTTATACCGATGGAGCAGATGATACTGTGCGTTACCGATGGCCATATGGAGCAGAATCTCTCTATTATGAATCTCAATATGGCTATCTTTGGAGCTTGACGGAATTCGAACCCAACGCCGGAGCACAGAATGGAAGTCAGGTCAATCGATGCATATTTGCGGTTGATTTCTCTAAATATGAATAGTATAACATATTAGGAATTAAAATAAAAATAGACTGTTTCAAAGAGACAGTCTATTTTATTTTTTGAAAAGACATACTTACTCTAGCAAGATATTTATGTGTCAGCTACTATACATTGGTAAGTTAGTAATGGGTATTTAGCGGGCATTGAAAGGCAGTATTGTCCTTACAAATAAAACCTTGCCATACAGAGTACAGCAAGGCCAGCGATTAAGAATTTATTAAAATTCCATTTCCCTACTTGTTTATATTAGAGTGGTATTAGTGTTTATAATTTATCATAAAGATGAATTAATGTTTTGAGCCAAATATTCTACAAAGATAAATTATTTTTGTTCAAATCCCTAGATGTTTATCATTTTTTTAATAAACCTAAATGAAAAATTTACCCGAAAAATAACTTAAGTGAATTTTATGAGATAAATCCTGCAGAAATTTGAAAAAAATTAAAAATATGGGATTCTCTGATTTAGGCATTTTTCACTCCGCCATAGGAGTTGGTGCATTGGTTGCAGGTATTGTTTCTGTCGCTGGTTCCTATGTTTTTGGATGATTATTTTGTATCCAGAGGAACTGCTTTTTTGTAGAGATACTTTCTCAGTTTCCAGATAGGAAGGTAGGTAAATAAGATAGAAAGCAATCCTGCCAAAATACCCACCAGAAAAGCCATTGCTGTTGCATCTAATTTATAATGTTCAGATAAACTGTATTGTGCAAGAACTAAGCTTATAAATACCGATGAACCACTTGCCAAACCATACAGAACGCTCAGTTTTGCCATCATTTTTTTTAAATTAAGCTCATTATCAACAGAAAATTCGATGGCATTTTGTTCGGCGGCATCCGTCACTCTTTTTAGAATATCAATGGTAAGAACGACAGGCAAAAATATGGCCATAGGTAACGTTAATCTGGCTAAACACTGTGTTCCCGCGAAGAAATGAGTGTATCCTAATTCATTAAAGCTGGCATAAGCAATAATAAAGTTAAAGAACACATTCGGAAGGACATAAATAATCATCCGTTTCCTGAGAAAACGATTCAGCGTGGTTTTTTTGATGGGTTTCGGTGGGGCTTTTTTTATTTTAAATTTCATGAAATCAATAACTCAATAGCTTTTTCTTTAATTTTTATGGCTTCTTCTTTCGGAAGAAAATTTTCGTTGGATAAAAATGCAAAATCCATTTGCTGATGGTAGGTTGTCGCCACCACAGTATTCGAATTCAGCCACGGAAAAGCAACGGTAGGGCTGTAAATTGTTTCCACTTTAAAATTTTTATACTCGCTCGGAATATCAATTTTTCCCATGTTCGATAATGTTACATCATGTCCGCCTTTACTGGATTTCAGCAGGGAAATCATTCGTTCAGCAACCGGATGCATATTTTCGCCCATCCACAGCAATTCTCTAGCTTTCATTTTTTCTATTTTTTCGGTAAGATCCTTTTTAATCAATATGGCATTATCAAGAAGGCCCTGACCATCTTTTTTTAATGAAAGTTCAACAGTCGGAGCAAATGCAAAGATATGATCCTGCCTAATTTCCGGAATAAAATGACGAACATCCACAGGTGTGATCACTTTTCCTTTAGATTTATTTCTTTTTACCTCTTTAAAAGCCTGCATGAAAGCCGAACACAGCAAAGCATGTACGGAAATTCCGTTGGCTTTACATTTTTCAATGATTTTTTGGGTAGCTTCAACATCCAGCTTTCGATGAATAGCGTAGTTTTTTCCAAGATTCCTGGTCTTGCTTTTTCTTTGAATTAAAAAGAATAGTTTTGCCATCATTAAATAAAACCGGGCTTTCCGCTTCTTTTTCTTAAAATTAAAATCAGCAGGAAGAAAATCCTCCACCGAATTGAAGGTTTGGTAAGGTTCCAATTCTATCGAAGGATCATCCAGTAGGGCAAGAAGCTCTTTCATCAGGGTTACGCCCGTTGTGCCGTCGCAGATGCAGTGGGGCATTACCCAAAGAATTTCGGAAACGTTTTCACCTTTAATCCAGACCAGTTGGGCCAACGGCTTTTTTTCTTCTTCAAATAAGCGGTACCATTCATTTTCGGATTCCAGCAGCCAATCTTGATCTGTTTTTCTTTCAACCATTCGGATCGGGATCGGCGAGATGTCTTTTTCTTCAATAAAAACAGGGTATTTTGCTCTTTTATGTTCAATCGAAACCCTCAGCAAAGGATGTTTCAGCTGGATTTTCTGTAAAGCAATAATAAAATTCTCCTCCGAAATCGCACCAATAATTTTTGCCGGAAATACACAATTTACAGGTGTTTTAGAATCAACATACATGATTCTTTCGACCATCATTAGTTTTCGCATGATCATGATAAAGCCAAGGGTTTTAATTGTTTTACCGTTTTAACGATCTCCTCACGAATAGCCAATGCATCCGAATGGGCCAGATATCCTTCGCTTCCCATGAACGAAAAATCCATCTCTCCACGGAAAGTTGAAACAACCATCGTCGTTGTATTTCCCAAAGGGCCAATTACAGACGGACTGAAAATATTTTCCAGAGTAAAATCTTTGTATTCATGAGCAATCTGAATGCGTCCCAGGTTAGAGAACATGCAGTCGTTGGAAGATTTTCCGTTTTTCAGTAGGTTGGCGAAATTTGTTAAGGCATCATGTGCAGATTCCATAACCATCATTGTGATATACGGATTTAGCTTTGATGTTTTTTTCTCAACGGCTTTCTGCATCAGTTGTAAATTTTCTTCGAAACTAAGTTTCTTATTCAACGAAAGGACGATCATTAATCCAAAAGCAAAAATATGATCATCTTTAATCTGGCTGGCAAAACGCCTGATATCCACCGGACAGGAAACTTTGTTGAATGCTTTTTCTCTTCTGATTTTTTGAAATGCCTGTAAAACCGTTGCGCTCAGGAAAGTATTTACGGTAACTTTCTGAGATTTACAATAGGAAATCAGTTCCCGGCTTATGTCTTTATTGAATTTCCAGTTGAGTAAATAATCACTCTGTCGGTCAATAGATTTTTTATTTACGGGAATACATTTGATCGCTGTTGCAGCCAGCCGGCCGATCATTTTTGCCTTGAATTTTTGTCCGCGGCTGTTAAGAATTTCGCTTGGAACAACATCATGAATTCCCAAAATCGGATTTTCCACGCCAATATTATAGCTGGGATTATCCAGGAGTTTTAAAAATTCATCTAAAACAGTCATAGCAGAGCCGCCATCGCACAAGCAATGATGGAAGACAAACATCATATCCGAAGTTTCCTCTCCTTTAATCCAGACAAACCGCATGAGCGGATGTTCTTTATAATTGAATATTTTATACCATTCTTTTTTAGATTCTTCCAGCCAGTCGTGTTCTTGTTTTTTATCTAAAATTCGAAACGGG
>CBFGVN010000275.1:0-4784 GCA_965651845.1 uncultured Chryseobacterium sp.
TGAAGCTTTGCTGGATAAATTACCTCAGCAAACCAAAAAATTATTTATTCAGCACAAAATTGAAAATCTTAGCTATTCGCAGTTAGCTAAAGAAAATAAAGTTTCCAAAACGGCTATCGGCAAGCATATCAATAAGGCTATCAGCTTTTTAAAGATCAATCTGCAGTAGTTTTTCTTCACTTTAATATAAATAAAATGTTAAATCTTACAAATTAAGGTTTACGATTTTACATTTCCGCGTATTCTCTTAAAAAGACTTTTTTATCATTCAAGATATGAACTCAGAAAAAGATTTTGAAGAAACCTGGAAAGAAGTCTGTGAAGAGCAGAACACAATTGATGATAGTACAGATAAAAGAATCTGGGACGGCATCAATAATAAAATGAAAAAGAAAAAATCCGGCAAGAAACTGTATTGGATTGCGGCGGCTGTTTTGGTACCCCTTTTTGCATTGATGTTGATTTTTAAACCATCTCAGCATTCAAACGGCGAGCCCAAACAAAAGTATGTTTTTGAAACGTTTAATATCGGAAAAAAATTCAGGCTTCCGGACGGAACTCAGGTAGAACTGGAACCGAACAGTAAGCTTACCCTCAGTGAAAAATTTGGGGAAAAGAACAGGGAAGTGATGTTTGCAGGGCAGGGTAGGTTTAACGTAGCTAAAGATAAAGCAAAGCCTTTCAGAATTAATGCGGGAGAATTTTTTGTACAGGTTTTGGGAACGCAGTTTTTCCTGGATCAGAGATCTAAGGAGAAAAAAGTGGAATTATTTGAAGGAAAAGTAAAAGTGGAACATGCCGATAAAATAACATATCTGCTTCCGAAAGAAATCTGGAGAACTGATGGGAAAAACGGAGATTATCATTTTTATACTCCGGAAAAACAGAAAGATTTTACCTTCACGAATATTAATTATTCCGAGGCTATAAAACAGCTGGAAGAAACCTACGATATCAAAATTGTGTATCCGTCTGAATTTAAAAATAAAAAAGTAAGCGGAGCATTTACAGGAAACTTGGATGAAGTTTTATCTGTGATCAGTTTCCCGTTCAATTTGAAGCCGGAAAGGATTAATGAAAAAGAAATAATATTAAAATAAAACAGCACCGATATTGGCGTATCGATGCTGGGATTAATTCATTTAAAACAGGTTAAAAGTTTAATAAATTAACATTTGCGAATTTATGAAAAAAACGGCAATTAGTATTGCTATGCTCGGGATTTTGTGCTCATCACAGGTCATTCTGGCATCGGAAATACATACAAACTTACAATCTTCTTACACAGCAGGCCTGCCGCTCACAAAAGTGTTGGAAAAACTAAGCAAAACTACAAAAACACAGTTTTTTTATTCGGTTTCGGATCTTCAGGATATTCTTGTTGATGAAAAAAAAATCGATTACAAATCTTTGCGTCAGACCTTAAAGTACTTGCAGAAAAATTATCCGATAGAGTTTAATGTTCAGAACAATATTGTTTCTGCAAGGAGAACGGCAGACAAGAAAATTGTGCTGAATAATATCATCTCTAAAAGTACCGCCCCCAAAACAGACACCATTCATGAAAAAGAAAAAAAGATCGACGAAGTTGTATTAATTGGTTATGGAAAGCAAAACAAAAAAGATATTTCAGGATCTATCGCTTCCATCAGTGAAAAAGACCTGAAAAGTGTAGCTTCCGGAAACTTCGGAGATATGATTGCGGGAAAAGCAACGGGAATTCAGGTGGCACAGTCTAACGCAACTCCCGGTGCATCGCCAACGATTCGTGTACGCGGTGTAGGAACTTTAACGGCCGGAGCAAATCCTCTGATCGTAGTAGACGGATTTCCCCTTACTGAAGGCACCAACCTGAATTCAATCGACCCTAATTCCATTGCAACCATAGATGTTTTGAAAGATGCGGCTTCCACGGCAATTTATGGTTCCAGAGGGGCAAATGGAGTTATTTTAATTCAAACCAAAGAAGGGAAAAAAGGAAAACTGGAATATACACTGGATTCTTATTACGGTATTCAGACCCGAAGTGACAACGAAAAGTTTGTGAATGCCTATGACATGGCAACTTATATGAAGGAAGCCAGAGACAATAATTATCTTTCCAAAGGATCAAACAGAAGTGCTTCGGATGACAACGCAACAAGGATTGCAAAAGGAGCTTCTTTAAGAGAATTGATTCCTGATTATTTAATTCCATATTTAAATAAACAACCCGGGCTTATCGATACAGACTGGTACAATACTGTACTGAAGCCGGCTCCCATTAGTAATACGGCATTAAATATTTTAGGGGGAACGGATAAAACCAAGTTTGCTTTTACCGGAAGCTATTTGAATCAGAAAGGATTACTGATTGGTACCGGATATGAAAAATATTCAGGGAATATCAATTTGGTGACCAATATTTCAGATAAATTAAAATTCGGAGTTTCCATAAATCCTTCCTATTCGAAAGGTGAACTTTTTGATATGGTGAATGGCGGCCGAACGTACAACCTGCTTCAGATGGCAACTACCATGTATCCTTTCTTTGCTCCAAGAGATGCCAATGGAAATCTTCTTATTTCCCAACAGATAAAAGCCAATATTCCGTACGACGGGGCTTTGGTAGAAAATCCGGTTGCCGTGGCGGAAATGACCAAAAGAAAGTATAATATGTTTAAAACTTTCGGAAACGTTTTCGCAGAATGGAATTTCCTGAAAGATTTCAGATATAAAGTCTCAGCCGGGGGCGATTACACAAGTTATGAATACAATTTCTTCGATCCTTCCACAGTCGGTAGTTACAGAACGGCTGCTCCTGATGCTACCACGGCAAGCAGAACGGAATATATTACAAAAAATTATTTGATTGAAAACTTACTGACTTTTGATAAAAGATTAAATAACCATTCATTTAATGTCATTGCAGGCCAATCGTTCCAGAAAGAGCAGTCGAATCAGGTGACAACGCTGGCCGCTAATTTTCCGGATAATAGCCTTACCAATATTTCCGGAGGAACTTCCTTTAAAATAGACGTTACGGATTATACCTGGGCATTGCTTTCATATTTCGGAAGATTCAATTATACGTATGACAGCAAATATAGTTTGATGGCGTCTTACAGAAGAGACGGATCTTCCAGGTTTGGGGTAAACACGAAATGGGGAAATTTCTATGCATTATCTTTAGCCTGGACTTTAAGTAATGAAAACTTTTTTCCTAAAAATAAATTCTTAGATCCGTTAAAGTTTAGATTCAGTCTAGGAACAAACGGAAATAACCAGATTCCGAATTTTGGGGCAATTTCTTTAATGACGCAGGAAAATTATGTTTTCGGAGGAATTCTTGCACCGGGATATAGAGCGTACACAGCTCCGAATGCCGATCTTTCTTGGGAAAAATCCGAATCTACCAACTTCGGGATCGACTTGGGATTGTTTAATAAATATGTAAACGTTTCCGCCGATTATTATGTTTTGAACAGAAACGGCCTTTTACTGGATGTTCCTGTTCCGCAGCAGTCGGGATATTCGACATCTCTTCAGAATATTGGGAAAATCAGAAATCAGGGGCTTGAACTTCAGGTATCTTTACGACCTGTTCGTTTCGGGGAGAATTTTGAATATTCCAATAATTTCAGCTTTTCGGCTAATAAAAATGAGGTATTGGCTTTGGCAAATAATCAGACTCAAATCGTAACGGGAGCCAATAATTTTGCAGTAACAAAAGTAGGCGGCTCTATTGCCGAAATGTACGGATACAATATTCTTGGAGTGTATAAAACCCAGGCGGAAATTGATAACAGCCCACATATCGCAGGAACTATGGTAGGAGATTACATCATGGAAGACCTTAATAAAGACGGGAAAATAGATGCCAATGACAAGAAAAGCTTTGGTTCGGGAATTCCAAAATATGTAATGGGTTTTACCAATTCATTCAAGTATAAAAACTTTGAATTAAATTTTACCTTCTACAGCGAATTGGGAAGAAAAATCTACAACGGAGATCAGGTGAGCATTACGGAATCCGGAGAAGGTTTTGGTATTGCTAATCAATATTATTTCGATAACAGATATAATCCTGCAACCAATCCAAACGGAACCTACGCCATGCCGAACATGAACTTCTCAAACAACAGAAAAGAAGCTAGAACTTCAAGTATTTTCTTTAAAAATGGGGATTACGTGAGATTAAGATCATTAAAATTAGCTTATAATTTACCGGAAAGCTTATTATCAGCTTTAAAAATAAGATCGATTCAACTCTATTTTATAGGAAACAACTTGCTGACATTTACTTCATACAAAGGTCAAAACCTGGACGCCAATTCGGATACGATACTTACGCAAGGGTATGACAACGGTTATTATCCTGTTGCGAGAACATATTCTTTCGGAATGAATATGAAATTTTAACCCAATCCATAATTTAAATCTATAACAATGAAAAGAATATATATACCATTACTTTCAATATTTTTGTTACAGTCTTGTTCATCGGATGTTTTGGATACTTCTCCTGAAACGATCAAACAGACAGCCAATTTTTATCAGGATCAGGCACAGTTGGAACAGGGGGTAAACTCTGTCTATGGATCTTTACAGTACAATGGGCAGTATCAGCTGGCGATGCTGGCAATAGGGGAAATACCTTCAGACAATACCTATGATGAGGTTCCGGCAAATGACAGTTTTACGTATGGTGAATTTTATTTTTTTACCATTCAACCCAATAATTCCCTGATTTCGAATACATGGTGGGATAATTATATCGGAATTCAGCAGGCCAATATCGTTTT
>CBFGVN010000276.1:0-4771 GCA_965651845.1 uncultured Chryseobacterium sp.
GGATTATTGAAGTGGTAGTTGAAAGACTGGACATCAAGAAATCGGTTTACGAAAAAATCGAACAGTTCAGGAAACCCGGAACACTGATTTCTTCTAACACATCAGGAATTCCTATTCACTTGTTGACAGAAGGAAGAAGTGAAGATTTCAAACATTATTTTGCAGGAACGCATTTCTTCAATCCTGTGAGATATCTTCCTCTTTTAGAGATTATTCCTACTAATGATACGCTTCCGGAAATCGTTGATTTCTATATGAATTATGGAGCAAAATTCTTAGGAAAAACCACTGTTTTAGCAAAAGACACTCCTGCATTCATTGCCAACAGAATTGGAGTATTTTCAATGATGGATTTGCTGCACAACGTTAAAAAATTAGGTTTAACCGTTTCTGAAGTAGATAAGTTGACAGGCCCTGTAATCGGTCGTCCGAAATCTGCAACTTTCAGAACAGCGGATGTTGTTGGTTTGGATACATTAGTAATGGTTGCAAACGGTGTTCGCCAAAGCGGTGCTGAAGCAAATGATTTCAACAATGTTTTTGCCCTTCCTGATTACATCCAGAAAATGGTTGATAATAAATGGTTAGGTTCTAAAACAGAGCAAGGCTTCTACAAAAAAGTGAAAAATGCTGAAGGAAAATCTGAAATTCACGGATTGAATCTTGATACGTTACAATATGAACTTCAAGGAAAATCTTCTTTTCCTACTTTAGAATTAACCAAAAATATAGATAAGCCAATTGACAGATTTAAAGTGTTAATCGGTGGAAAAGACAAAGCCGGAGAACTTTACAGAAAATCTTTAGGAGCATTGTTCGCTTATGTTTCGCATAAAGTTCCTGAAATTTCAGATGAAGTATACAAAATCGATGATGCCATGAGAGCAGGATTCGGTTGGGAAAACGGGCCGTTTGAAATCTGGGATGCGGTAGGCGTTCAAAAAGGTATTGAATTGGCTAAAGAAGCCGGCTACGAAGTTTCAGACTGGGTGAAAAATGTGGAAACTTTCTATAAAGTGAATAACGAGGGACAAAGCATTTATGTTGATAAAAATTCAGGTGAATACAATAAAATCCCAGGTCAGGATGCTTTCATTATTTTAGATAATATCAGAAAGAATAAAACACTTTGGAGCAATTCCGGTGCTGCGATTGAAGATTTGGGCGACGGAATTATCAACTTCGAAATCCGTTCTAAAATGAATTCTTTGGGAGGCGAAGTTTTGGATGGATTAAACAGAGCGATTGATTTAGCTGAAAAAGAATACGATGGTTTAGTAATCGGAAATCAGGGGACAAATTTCTCTGTGGGAGCCAATTTAGCCATGATTTTAATGATGGCCATCGAACAGGATTGGGATGATTTGAATATGGCGATTGCTTACTTCCAAAAATCGATGATGAGGGTTCGCTACTCCTCTATTCCTGTCGTTGTTGCCCCTTATGGAATGACTCTTGGTGGTGGTTGCGAAATGACAATGCACGCTGACCGAGTGGTTGCAGCAGCAGAAACTTATATCGGATTGGTAGAAACCGGAGTTGGTGTAATTCCTGGTGGTGGCGGAACGAAAGAGTTGACCTTGAGAACTTCCAGAGAATTCCACAACGATGATGTGAAAAACAACAGGCTTCGAGAAGCTTTCATGAATATAGCAATGGGTAAAGTGGCAACTTCTGCTTATGAAGCCTACGATATGGGAATTCTTGAAAAAGGAAAAGACATCGTTTCCGTAAGTAAAAACAGACAGATTGCAGAAGCCAAAAAAGTGGCAAAATTATTGGCTGAACAAGGCTATACTCAACCTATCGAACAAAAAGTGAAAGTTTTGGGTAAAGATGCATTGGGGATGTTCTACGTAGGAACCGACCAGATGTTAACAGGAAACTATATCTCTGAACACGACAAGAAAATTGCAGACAAGTTAGCCAATGTAATGGTCGGAGGAAATCTTTCTGAACCAACTGTCGTTACCGAACAATATTTATTGAATCTTGAAAGAGAAACGTTCTTGCAGCTTTGCGGTGAGAGAAAAACGTTGGAGAGAATTCAATACATGTTACAGAATGGTAAACCGTTGAGAAATTAAGAGAATCAAAAGTAAAGAAACCAGGTTTTTGAGCCCTGAAAGGGCGAAACAATAATAGCATCGGGTGAAACCCGGTGTAAACAAAATAAAAAAACGAAAAATGTCAAAGACAGCATATATAGTAAAGGGTTTCAGAACTGCCGTTGGAAAAGCTCCAAAAGGAAGTTTAAGATTCACAAGACCCGATGTAATGGCGGCAACCGTAATTGAAAAATTAATGGCTGAGCTTCCGCAATTAGACAAAAACAGAATCGACGACCTTATCGTAGGAAACGCAATGCCGGAAGCCGAACAAGGCCTAAATGTGGCACGTTTGATTTCCTTAATGGGTTTAAATACAGACAAAGTTCCCGGTGTTACGGTGAACAGATACTGTGCATCAGGAAGTGAGGCGATTGCCATCGCTTCAGCAAAAATTCAGGCAGGAATGGCAGATTGCATCATTGCAGGAGGTACAGAATCCATGTCTTATATTCCGATGGGTGGTTACAAACCGGTTCCTGAGACGGACATCGCTAAAACTAATCCTGATTATTATTGGGGAATGGGCTACACGGCAGAAGAAGTTGCAAAACAGTATAAAATTACAAGAGAAGAACAGGATCAGTTCGCTTTTGAATCTCACATGAAAGCTTTAAAAGCGAATCAGGAAGGTAGATTTAAAAATCAAATTGTTCCGATTCCTGTTGAGTATAATTTCCTGGATGAAAACCAGAAAATGCAGACTAAAAAATTCGATTTCTCAGTTGATGAAGGCCCGAGAGCAGATACTTCTTTGGAAGGTTTGGCTAAATTAAGACCCGTTTTCGCCAACGGAGGAAGCGTAACAGCCGGAAACTCTTCTCAAATGAGTGACGGAGCTGCTTTCGTAATGGTGATGAGCGAGGAAATGGTGAAAGAATTAGGGTTGCAGCCTGAGGCAAGATTGGTAGCTTATGCCGCAGCAGGATTGGAGCCAAGAATTATGGGAATGGGACCAATTTATGCGATTCCAAAAGCTTTGAAACAAGCCGGTTTAGAATTAAAAGATATTGAATTAATTGAATTAAACGAAGCATTTGCCTCTCAATCCGTTGCCATAAAAAAAGAATTAAACTTAAATCCTGATATTTTAAACGTAAACGGAGGCGCTATCGCTCTTGGCCACCCGCTTGGATGTACAGGAACAAAACTTACCGTTCAGCTTCTTGATGAAATGAGAAAACGCGGAAACAAATACGGAATGGTTTCCATGTGCGTAGGAACAGGACAAGGAGCAGCTTCAATCTTTGAATTATTATAACTAAAAACAAAATATAATGACTACACTTAATAAAACACTAAAAGGAGGAGAGTTTTTAATTAGGGAAATCCCTGCTAATGAAATATTTTCCTTAGAAGAGCTTTCTGAAGAACAAAAAATGCTTCGCGATTCTGCGAAAGAATTCATTGATAGAGAAGTTGTTCCGCAGCATGATCGTTTTGAGAAAAAAGATTATGCATTAACGGAGGAAACTATGCGCAAATTAGGCGAAATGGGACTGTTGGGAATCACCGTTCCCGAACAATACGGCGGTCTGGGAATGGGATTTGTCAGTACAATGTTAGCTTGCGATTATGTTTCAGGTGGAAATGGTTCATTGGCAACAGCTTACGGAGCCCATACGGGAATCGGTACGCTGCCTGTTCTTTTATACGGAACCGAAGAATTAAAAAATAAATACCTTCCGGATCTTGCTACCGGAACAAAATTCGGTGCATACTGCTTAACTGAGCCAGACGCCGGATCCGATGCTAATTCAGGAAAAACAAGGGCAAGATTATCCGAAGATGGAAAGCACTATATCATCAACGGACAGAAAATGTGGATTTCCAACGCAGGTTTTGCAGACACTTTCACTTTGTTTGCAAAAATTGATGATGATAAAAATATCACAGGTTTTATTATTAACAAATCTGAACTGGAGAACCCGGAAAGTCTTACTTTCGGTGAAGAAGAGCATAAGTTAGGAATCCGTTCCTCTTCTACCCGTCAGGTTTTCTTTAATGATATGAAAATTCCTGTTGAAAATATGCTGGGTGAAAGAAACAACGGTTTCAAAATCGCTTTGAATGCATTAAATGTAGGAAGAATTAAACTCGCTGCCGCAAATCTTGACGGACAGAGAAGAATCTTGAACCACGCTATTCAATACTCTAACGAAAGAAAACAGTTTGGCGTTTCTATCTCAACTTTCGGAGCGATCAGGAAGAAAATTGCTGAAATGGCAACCGGAATTTTTGTGAGTGAAGCGGGATCTTATCGTTTGGCAAAAAATGTGGAAGATAAAATTACAGAATTGGTTGCAGGAGGAATGGATCATCAGCAAGCTGAATTAAAAGGTGTTGAAGAATTTGCAGTAGAAGCTTCTATCCTTAAAGTTTTTGTATCAGATCTTACTCAGACTACAGCCGATGAAGGAATCCAGATTTACGGTGGAATGGGATTCTCAGAAGACACACCAATGGAATCTGCGTGGAGAGACGCCAGAATTGGAAGAATTTATGAAGGAACAAATGAAATCAACAGATTGTTGGCTGTTGGAATGCTGATTAAAAGAGCAATGAAGGGAGAATTAGACTTACTATCTCCTGCAATGGCGATCAGTAAAGAACTGATGGGAATTCCGTCATTTGAAGTTCCAGATTATTCAGCATTTATGAGT
>CBFGVN010000277.1:0-4719 GCA_965651845.1 uncultured Chryseobacterium sp.
CTTCACCTTCGTAGAAATCAAGATATTCTTCTACCTGAGATTTCTTTTTACCTTCTGCAGGCTCATTGATAGGAAATTTTGCATATCCGTTTCCGTTTGACATTACTTTAGACATCAAAGCAGAATATTCTGTGTTGATCTGCTTGTCGTCGAATGAAAGGATATTTACGAATCCCATTACTTTTTCATACCATTCTACTGTTGGGATCATTCTGTTCCAGTCTACATTTCCTACGCAATGGTCAACATACAAAAGACCTGCATCTTCAGGCTTGTAATCGCTTTCCCACTTTTCGTAGCCAGGCATGAAAGGTCCTGTATAATTTTTTCTTTCAACAAACATATGAACGGTTTCTCCGTAGGTATAAATTCCGGACATTCTTACCTCGCCGTTTTCGTCTGTTAAAGTTACCGGCTCAAGGTAAGGTTTTCCGCCTCTTTTTGTAGTTTCTTCGAAAGCTTTGTATGCGTCATCTACCCAAAGTGCCAAAATTTTTACCCCATCACCGTGTTTTTTTACGTGTTCGTTGATTGGTGAATCAGACTTAAGCCCTGTTGTAAGAACCAATCTTATTTTTCCCTGCTGAAGAACATAAGATGCACGATCTCTTACTCCCGTTTCCGGACCGGCATAAGCCACAGACTGAAAACCGAAAGCGGTTTTGTAGTAATGAGCAGCCTGTTTAGCATTTCCTACGTAAAACTCAATATAATCTGTACCGTTGATCGGTAAAAAATTCTCTGCTTGAGCAATTTTTTCGGCAAATGTAAGTGTTGACATATTTTCTATTTTTACTTTTATATTTATGGGTATGCAAATTACGAATTTCTTACTAATAGGAAAAATATTCACGAACAATCGTTAGCTATGTTTAACATAAACTTAAAGAAAAGTTCATTTAAGTCCGCTTAAGTTTATTATGTTATAACTAAGATTAATATTTTTGTATTACAAGACAAGTGGAAAAAAAATATTTCGAAACAGGGAAGCCGTAGAATTTTCTACGGTTTTCTTTATTGTGTGAATTATTTTATATTATTTAATCTCCCTGCATCAGGGTTATAATTATCCCAGATTTTCCAGACATTATCTATCTTGCGGATGAAATAAATCTGGGTGTTGAGCTGATTCACAAAATGTTCTTCGCCGGTTTCTCCGACTTTAAATAAAAGATTCCAGAATTCCTGGGATTCCAGGATTTTTTTATCCGGCTCATCTGTTACGATATTGATATCGAAAACTTCATAATTGGATCTGTTATTTTTGGTCACCAGCTGAAATTTCCTGTCGCATAACTCTTTGCTGAAGTGTGAAGCCCTTTCCAGAAAAGGAGATTCATCAAAAACAAGATCTTTGAATAATTCTGTCTTGTGATTGGGAAATTGTTTGTAAAACTCGAAAACCGTTGCACAATAATCGTAGACCATATGCATGAATTTTTCATTATTGCTCTTTTCGTTATCCTGTTTTTTTTCTTTTACAAACTGGATATAAGCATTTAAATCTTTATACCCTAAGAAGATGCAGATTTTATCTAATGTTTTTAAAAACCTTAGATCGCTATGAGTTTTATCCTGGTAATCATTTTCAAAAAAACGTTGCAGTGTAACATGCGAAATAGTACTTCCTATTTCGAATTTTTTTCCTCCTTTTAGTTCCTCAGCTTCAGATAATTCTTCTTTTATGATTTCGGAAAGAATAATATAATGGCTTCTCTTCCATTCATTCACATTCCCCAAAACCGAATTCTTCACTTTAGAATGTTTTACAACTTCTTCCCGTATAGAATTATATATAGTCTTCAATTTCCAATGTTTAAAAAGCTTTTAATCAAATACATTGCCAAAAGCTTAAGGTTTATATTTGCTTAATCTAAATTAAAAGTACGTTTTTTTTTAAATTAAATATTAATTGTTGTCAAAAATTTTAATATAAATCTTATTAGTGTTTAAATCTTTCATAAGCGGCTCTTTCCAGCATTTCCCTGTCATCAGGATGGGCAATACTAATAAGCTCCTGTGCTCTCTGGCGGAGGTTTTTACCATATAAATAAGCTGTTCCGTATTCTGTAACTACATAATGGATATGGCCTCTCGTAGTAACGACTCCGGCTCCCTGCTTCAGGAAAGGGACGATTCTCGATACACCTTTTTTCGTTCTGGATGTGATAGCAATAATGGGTTTTCCATCTTCGCTCAATGCGGCTCCTCGCATGAAATCCATCTGTCCGCCGATTCCGCTGTATTGCATCGTACCGATGGAATCTGCACAAACCTGACCTGTAAGATCAATTTCAATAGCAGAGTTGATGGCGACCATTTTTTTGTTTCTCATGATATTGATAGGAAAGTTGACAGCACTTACATCATTAAAAGCAAAAACAGTGTTATCATCTACATAATCATAAAGCTTGCGGGTTCCGAAGCAAAAACTTGTAATGGTTTTATTGTTGTGGTACCCTTTGTATTTATTATTGATAACGTCATTTTGAATCAAATCAATCACGCCGTCACTCAGCATTTCGGTATGAACGCCAAGATCTTTATGATTTCCTAAACATTTCAAAACTGCGTCTGGGATTGTTCCGATTCCCATTTGAAGGGTAGACCTGTCTTCAATAAGCTCTGCAACATTTTTTCCGACCTCCATTTCTTCAGGACCTACTTTGGAACCGTAATCAACCGTTGGCAGCTCTTCTTCATGCCATACCAGTTTATGAATTTTACTGATGTGGATCATTCCATCACCATGTGTTCTCGGCATTAGGGGATTAACGATTGCAACGATTATTTTCGCAGTATCCACGGCAGATCTCGCCACATCCACCGAAGTTCCCAATGTGCAGAATCCATGTTTGTCGGGCGGAGAAACAGTTATCAAAGCAACATCCAGCGGTAAAATATTTTTTCTGAATAAAATCGGAATTTCACTTAAAAATACAGGCACAAAATCTCCATGGTCAGAATTCACTGCATCTCGCACCGGTGTTGAAACGAATAAAGAATTTATAAAAAACGTGTCTTTGTATTCCGGTTTGGCAATTTCTACATTCCCTTGCTGAGTGATGGATACCATTTCCACATTACTCAGACGGTGAGACTGTCTTGCCAGCTCGTCGATCAGATAGTTCGGAGTACAGGCGCTTCCGTGGAAGAAAACGCGATTCCCGCTTTTAATGGTATAAATAGCTTCTTCTGCACTGATATAGTTATACATATTAAAACTTTTTTATAAATATTCTACAATTTTCTTTGTTTTAAAGATAGCTCATATTGAGATTATTTCCCTAAAGGTTGTCTTTCTTTTTTAGAAACATTTATCATGTTTTATTGTTTTTTAACGAAAAAAGGACTGAATACTTCACATTCAATCCTTTTATATTTATTGATAAATTAATAATTAATTATTCCTGAGAACGGTCTTCCATCGTTTTATCCTGTTCTTCCAGCCAAGATGTCTTATATGAAGGATCTTCTACTTTTAAAGCCTCCTCTGTAATTTTCAAAGGGCGGAAAGGATCAACCATTACAGCATATTCTTCAGTAAATTTTTTACCGATACTTCTTTCCATAGCTCCCGGATGAGGACCGTGAACGATTCCTCCCGGGTGAAGGGTGAAATCCATCAAATCAATATGGTTACGGCTCATGAAATCTCCTTCTGTATAGAATAAAACCTCATCGGAATCGATATTGGAATGGTTATAAGGCGCAGGAATTGCCAGCGGATGATAATCATACATTCTTGCACAGAATGAGCAAACCACAAAATTGTGCCCTTCAAAATTCTGGTGAACTGGCGGCGGTTGGTGAATTCTTCCCGTAATCGGTTCAAAATTTTTGATATTAAATTTATAAGGATAAAAATAACCGTCCCAGCCTACAACATCGAATGGATGCGTCGCATAGATGAAATCAGTAATTTGATTTTCTTTTTTTACTTTAATTAAAAATTCTCCTTTTTCGTCTTTGGGCTCTACGAAAGTTGGTGCGACGATGTCTCTCTCGCAGAACGGCGAATGCTCCAGCAATTGGCCGAACTCATTTCTGTATCTTTTTGGAGTGTAAATCGGGGAGTGACTTTCCAGTACAAAGAAAACAGTATCATCAGAATGTAATTCAACTTGGTAAATTGTTCCTCTTGGAATTATTAGATAATCACCAACGAAAAAGTCTAAATTTCCTACAAAAGTTTTCAAAACTCCGCTTCCGCTATGAACGTATAGAAGTTCGTCGCATTCTGCATTTTTGTAGAAATAATCCATTGATTTTCTTGGTTTTGCCAATCCCATTTTCAGATCATTATTCATCAAAAGGATTTTCCGGCTGTCCATAAAATCATCTTCGGGAGTTATATTCATCCCTTTGAACATTCTGGGGGTGATGTTTTTTTCAACTGCAATTTTCGGGGTAACATCTTTTGCCGGCCCAATGGATTTGATCTGAGTCGGACGGTGAATGTGGTAGAGCAAAGAAGAAATACCATGAAAACCTTCCGTTCCGAAAAGCTGTTCATAGTAAAATTTATCTTCAGGAGACTTAAAAATAGTATGTCTTTTTTGGGGAATATTTCCCGACTGATGGTATCTCATTTTACTTTTATATGTTGATTCTCAAATTTAGTATTTTTTAGTGAATTGGTTGAAACATTTTTAACTGCAGATTTTATCACAAAAAGCAAAAGAATGGGTGCATCAATTATTTAAGTTTGAAAGTTAA
>CBFGVN010000278.1:0-4719 GCA_965651845.1 uncultured Chryseobacterium sp.
ATCGAGTCGATTTTAATGTCAAAATCCGTAACCCCGGACTGATAGGCAACCACAGGTTTCATCAGATCTTTATTGACTTCTGAAATCTTTCCTGATGATGCTACCGGCGCTTGTGCAGGCTCATCCTTACCTAAATGCATGAAAAGTCTGAACAGGGCAATGGCAATCAAAAACACCCAAAATACCCAGCGGTATTTTTCAGAATAGGTCGAGCCCGTTCCGTCCGATTTGTTTCCACCAAACAATTTTCCGAACCAGGTATTTTCTAAAAATTTAAACTTCCCAAATCCGTCCCCTCTGGAAGTTCCCATCACGTCAAGCGGAACACCAAGATCTACCGCTCTGTCGGGATATTTTTCAATATATTTTAAATATTTCTCAATTTCTTTTTTGTTGCCCTTCATTACTTTTTGCAAGTCAAAAGGCAGACTTTTCATCCATTCCTGTTCTGTTTGTGGTTTTTGAAGGGCTTCCAACACCTTCTCATCGTCCATTTCTACGGTATAGCTCTCAATATTCTGAGGAATTTTTACGCCATTTAAAGGTTTTCGGATTTTATCTTCAGGCTGTTTTGGATGTTGAATTAATGAAATCCAGTCGATTTCTTCATTTAATTTTACCAATCCGAATTCAGGATGCATGATCAGAAATTCGGAATCGATATTTTGCCAGTCTTCAGGATTGATCTTTGGATAAAAAGTAGTGTTTTCAGGAATGAAAAATTTACTATCAACACACTGAAAATAAGAATTTTTGCCAATTTCACCTGGAGCATTATTTTTAAAAATCAAAAAACATCCATACAAAACATTTGGCTGGTTGGAAGGAATCGGAAATGAGTGAACTTCATTTAAGTCAATCCCTAAAATTTCCATCTCATGAAGCCAAGTCAACGGTGAAGAACCTTTTATTAAAAGTCCTTTCCTGGGATAATTATTTTTCGGAAAAGGTCGTATTCTAAGTTCCATAATCCAAAATTTGATCTATAAATCTCTTCAGACATTCGGCATACATGTCTTCCATTTTTTTCACTTTCAATAAAGTACTTTCGGGCAAATAATATTCTGACCCACCAAATTCCGTATGGGTCGCCAACGCCAGAAATCCATAATCCGCTGATGGAATATAAAATTCCGGGACATTTTTATTACTGCTTTTAAAAGTCAGCATTCCTCTTGAATCTGTGATAATTTCACTCCCATCGGAAAAAGTAAATTTATTTTTGTTCTGTTCGGCGAAAATTTTCAACTGATGCCTATTCCTGTAAAATGTTAATGAATTATCATACAATTTATTCAATTCACTATTCGAAATCACCAGATTATTTTCTGTATTGATTCCGATATTGTTGAAATTGTTTAAAATTTTTATTCCGCTGTTGGATAGCTTTTTAATTTCTGCGTCTACTTTAGTCTGATTCTTAACAATTTCAGGATCATTTTTTACTTGTTCAATAGAAATATTGCCTTCCATATTTATTTCATAGATCCAATCCTGCGTCGGATGATGCATGTAAAAGTTTCTATTAAAATAAATCAGCTGAAAAATTGGAGGAATGTTTTTACCCGTCAAATTCAGTTCAGAATATTCTTTTGTATTTAAATTCAATTTAGAAATCAACTTTTTATCCGGTTGATATTGGCATAAAATAAATTCCTGCCGCTTATTTCTCGCCAGTGCAAATTGTCCCTTTGGTTTTACGGAAATATTCTCAATCAAAACTTCACAGCCATGATGGATTTTATAATAATCATAATAGTTTTTATTGTAATAATTATCTGACAAATAAGTTCTTAACAGCTGTTTTTTATTACTTAAAATATAAAATTCACCTTCATATAAAAAAGTGGACATTTTCTTAATGGGTGCCGGCAATAAAATCGGATAATTCAAAGGAACTGCTGTTCTTTTTCCGTTTGTCGAAACATTTCCCCGTTTTTCCTTTCTCTGCGGCGGATTTGCCCACAACTCCTGCAGTGGAAGTACAATTTTCTGGATATGTTTTCTGGTTCCTTTGTGATATTTGTAAAAATTCAGTTCGCCATCCACGGACGTTGTCACGAGAAATTTCAGTTTGTCCCTGTTTTCATGAATTACTTTCTGAACTTTTTGATTCGCCAGATTTTCCTCATGAGTGATGAAGAAAACTTCAAGATCTTTTTCCGGGTGCTTTTCATCAAAAAACGTTTCAAATGCCTGAGAAACCTCCAAAAGAGGACTTACCTGATTGAGATTTTCTATCACCTGCTCTACTTTATCCAGAGCAATCGGCACATTGGTTTGTCCCAACGCAAAAACCTTACATTCCGAATGAGCTTTCGGATGCTTGATCACTGCAATTGCCGAAGCAAACGCCAATACTTTCGGAGTTCCCCAGTTTTTCAGGGAAGTATCGATAAGAATAATTCTTTCAAAAATATTTTCCTCAGGCGGAATTTCCCGTTGGATGTACAAGGCTTCATTATTCGCGACACGGTTCATGAACACCTCATCTTCGTTGGCAAATTCAGACAAAAGCATTCGGTGAAGTTCGCCTTTATTGGTCATATCCGAAATTCCTCCGATAGGCTGTTCGCCAGGTGAGAGATGTCGCATCGGGATTTTAAGACCGCTCCAGATTCTTTTAATTAAACTTCCTACCTGAAAAGTTTTGGGTTCATCGATCAATTCCTGGATAAAATCTCTGTCGGTTTCAATTGTGGTTTCCTCTTCTACCACTTCATCTTCCAGTTCAGGAATATCAACGACACCTTTCATCGCTTCGATGATGGATTCGGTAGTCGGAAACTTCTTTTGAAGGAGCGCCAGAGCATTAATATCATTATTTATCACCGAAAAAACCAATTCCTTTTTCTCGGCAGATCCTGAGATTTTATATGGTCTTTTTTCAAATATTTTTATAATTAATTCTGAGTTCCCAGAAGAGAGAATGTTATGGGTATTTTTAAAAATTGTTTTTAAAAGGATGATTTTATTTTGTCCTTTTTTAATCGAACTTCCCAAGGAATTTATATTCTCTAAAAAGCGTATGACAAGGTCAATATCAGCACTTTTATCTATTCCAAATGCTGTATTTTGCTTTCTTAAATAATAAAAAACGCCATCCATATTCAGATAACCATCCTGAATCGCGTACAAAACAAGCAGCAGCGAGCCAAAAGAAGGAAACCCCTGGTCTTTAAGCTCCCTTAAAATCTCTATTACATAAGGTCTGTAAGCAATTGCCCCTACATTCGGGATCGAAATAAGGTTGTTTTCATTATAGCCGGTATCGTCGGGTACGTCTTCATCGGTCGTCCACTCCCAGAAATAATTTTCATATGATTGGAAATATTCTCTTAATTCCATTCTTTTGCTTTTTCGGTCAGGCGGAAAGAACTTACGGATAATTTTCGGAAATCATTTTTATTAATTGATAAAACGCTTCCATCTTCATTCCATAAAAGCCACTGATCCTGACCTATATTATATTTTCTTTGCAATAAAAAACTCAAATTTTTAAACTCAAAATCAAAACCCGTCGGTAAAAGATGTCCGTTTTTCGTCCAGAATGTTTTCCCGGGAAGGCTCAACAAAGGCGTTCCCAAGAATAATGCTTTTTCATTAATGACAATCCAATCCAAAATTTCCAGCTTGAATTTTGGTAAAGCTATAATGGTATCTTTAATTTCAGTGATCGAACTTAACAGAGCTGCTGCTGGCTGTTCCTCTTCACTGGGTTTTAATCTTACTTCAATTTTTTCATCAATTCCGAAAAAATTCTGATTTGAAGGAGGGAAAGTTAGTCTCAGTGCCTTATCAATCGGAGTCCACAACAAAGCCGTTCTTACTTTTTTACTCGGAACCAAAGCGTTTTTCCGGAATAATAATCCCTCTCTCAGCTCGTACAACAAAAAATTAGGCAGTTGCTGAATTTCCGGTGAAGCAGCCTGTTCATCGGTAAAGCCTTTCAGCCAGATTACATTCTCCTCCAATGCAACCTGAACATTTTTCCAGTCACGGATCGACCCTAAAAAATCTTCATCTGCTCGGGGAAGTTCTGCCCAAAATTCTTTTATACGCTCTGGAGAATCTTTTGCCATAGACTTTCGATTTCTTGTTGGATATATTGTTTCTGTTCCGGATTTTTGATCCAGTCGCAACGGGTCTGAAGGTATCTTAATTTATCTTTAATTACGTTTTGCTCTTCAAAGCTCAACGTTTCGTTATTCCATTTTTCCACCAGGATTTTTACATCTTTCATGACCTCTTCCGGATTCGGAGTTTTGTTTTGTAAAGCCTGTGGATGAGATTTCGGATTGTCGTCCTGTTCGATCGTCCTGTTGATGATTCCTTCCAGGATTTCGATCTGTTCTTCCGTATCCCAAATATGTTTCAAGACCCATAAATCTGATAAGATCGCCTCGTTTCTACCGCAAATCAAAGCACTTGCCGCGATAAGATTCTGAAGTTTCACCGCTCTACGGTCGGAAATCGCAATTCCTGTGTTTCGAAGGCTGATAATAGTATTTAAATAAACCTCATAAATCGGTTTCAGATCAACAGTTTTACACAGATTCTGCAATTCTCGGATCTCATCTGAAAGAATTTCCGGAATGTCCGTTTCTGTATCATTTTCCAGTTTTCTTCCGGCCAACAATACTTGCTGAAGAAGTTCGGGATTTACATAATCAACATTAATTCTGATCAGAAAACGGTCGAATAACGCATTCAATGCTT
>CBFGVN010000279.1:0-4718 GCA_965651845.1 uncultured Chryseobacterium sp.
CGGGGAACAGGCTTATGAGGTAATGGACGAATTATTAAGACCTTACGAGCATAAAGGAGAAGTTTATATGATGAAAGTGAAATCTGTTTCTATTATGGGTAAAGCGGGAATTCTTGCCGGAGGAAAAGGAGATATTATGATTCCGACTTCACATATTTTTGAAGGAACAGCGGATAATTATCCTTTTGAAAATGCCTTAAAGCTGGATGATTTTAAAGATGATGAATTAAAAGCTTTCGAAGGACCGATGATTACCGTGTTGGGAACATCCCTTCAAAACAGAGATATTCTTTCTTATTTCATGAATACTTCCTGGAAAGCAATCGGTCTTGAAATGGAAGGTGCACATTACCAAAAAGCGATTCAGGTAGCTTCGAAGATCCGACATCATATTTCACCGGATTTATTCGTTTGCTATGCGTATTATGCTTCTGATAATCCTTTGGAAACGGGAAGTACGCTTTCTTCAGGCGGTTTGGGACTAACAGGCGTAAAACCGACCTATCTGATTACATTAAGAATTTTAGAAAAGATCTTACAAAGCGGAAAGAAAGAAGTTTCTGCTAAAAAATAAATTAGATTATTTAAAATGATATTAAACCTCGAATGTTTTCATTTGAGGTTTTTTATTTAGACACATATCATGAATTTTCTAGATGAATTACACTAATTTTATCTGTACTCAAATTGTGTTTTTCATTTGTGAAATTTGTGTTTAAGAAAACTTATCTTTAAAAAAATTAAAAACAATGAGTTCAACATCACAATTAGCCAAAAGATTCCGTGAAGTAATGCTGGATGGTTTATGGATTGCCAACACAAATTTTAAAGACAAACTTTCAGATGTAACCTGGGAGCAGGCAACTACGAAAATAGGTTCTTTGAATACCATTGCCATGCTCACTTTTCATATCGATTATTATATAGCAGGATTAGTAAATGTTTTTGAAGGTGGCGACCTGGAAATCCGGGATAAATACAGCTTCGATCTTCCAGTGATTGACTCTCAGGAACAGTGGGAACAGCTTTTGAATAAGCTTTGGAACGATTCTGAAAAGTTTACAAAGCTATTAGAACAAATGCCCGATTCTAAAATGAATGAAGTTTTTGTCGATGAAAAATATGGAACATATTTAAGGAATATTGATGGAATGATTGAACATGCGTATTACCATTTGGGACAGATTACTTTGATTAAAAAACTTTTGAACTGAAACACAAATGTCACAAATTTCCTGCACGAATGACACGAATATTATGCTTAAAATTGTGTAAATATTTGTGATATTCGTGTTTAAATAAGGTATTATTTTTATTAATTATCTTTGAAAAATAAAAATTTTTAAATGAAAAAATCGGTTGCAATCCTATTTGCGTTTATCATTTCTCAATTTCAGGCTCAGCAAGGAGCATATTATCAGCAGAGTGCGAAGTATAAGATGGATATTGATGTAAATGCTGAAAAATTTACTTACCAGGGAAATCAAACCTTAGAATATACCAACAATTCACCGGACGAGCTTAATGTCGTGTATTTTCATTTATACTGGAATGCTTTTAAACCAAATTCGATGATGGATCAAAGAGTGGCGAGCCAGGGAAAAAACGGTGATTCAAGATTGCAGAAAGATGGAGTTTCAAGATTGGCCTCTATTCCGAAAGACCAGGAAGGGGCACAGAATATTCATTGGATCAAACAAAACGGGAAAGATGTAAAGTTTGAAATTCAGGAAACAATCATGAAAGTGTATCTGGCAGAACCGATTAAACCTAATTCCACCACAATATTTACAATGGATTGGGATGCCGTGATACCTCAGCAAATCAGAAGAAGCGGACGCAACAATAAAGAAGGCGTTGATATGACGATGACCCAATGGTATCCGAAAATTGCAGAATACGACTACGACGGCTGGGCAACATTCGATTATATCGGAAGAGAATTTCATGCCCCGTTTTCAGATTTTGATGTAACGATTAAAATCAATAAAGATTATGTGGTAGGAGCCGGAGGAATCCTTGAAAACCCGACAGAAGTGAAAGGCTATGATGCCAATGCAAAAATTAAAGCCGAAAAAAATAAAGCTACCTGGAGATGGACAGCAAAAAATATACTGGATTTTGCTTGGGCGGCAGACAAAGATTATGTAGTAAAAAGTTTCGATGTTCCGCAAGGTCCGAAAGTTTTCTTGGTGTATCAGAATAATGATAAAACAAAAGTTTGGGAGCAGGCTCAGCCTTATGTGACGAAATATTTCCAGTTGATGAATTCTCACTTCGGGAAATACATTTATCCGACTTACGCTTTCATTCAGGGAGGTGACGGCGGAATGGAGTACGGAATGTGCACCATGATTTTGGGTGAGGCAAAAGATATCCATGGTTTGATGGGATTGATGGCTCATGAAGGAGCTCACTCCTGGTATCAGCAAATGCTGGCAACCAACGAGTCAATGAGACCGTGGATGGATGAAGGGTTTACAAGCTATGCGGAAACATATGTCATGTCTCAGTTGTTTCCGGAAGAACTTCCGAATCCTTTTGCCAATTCTTTGAATGCTTACAGAAACTTTATTAAAAAAGGAATTGAAGAACCTGCAGTTTGGCTAGGAGATCACCATGATAATGGAAGTTCTTATACTTACGCTTCTTATGTGAAAGGTGAATTGTATCTCGTGCAGTTGGGTTACATCATGGGAGAACAGAACTTAGCCAAAACATTAAAGGAATATTATGATCAGTGGAGTATGAAACATCCTTCTGACAGGGATTTCTTACATATCGCTCAGAAAGTTTCGGGAATGGATCTGAAATGGTTCCAGAATTATTGGATTAATACGACAAAAACCATCGATTACGGAATTAAGGATGTAAAGTATGACGCTAAATCAACGACCATCACTCTTGTGAATAACGGGCAAATCCCAATGCCGATTGATTTCAGTGTTATGACAACCGATAAAAAAATTGTAACGTATCAGATTCCGATGAATATGACACATACCTGGAAAGAAAAAGATGCCTATGGAGAATTTAAAACAATGCCTTACTGGCCTTGGACACAGAAGGAATACACCATTACGATTCCTTATACAAAATCACAATTGTCCGTTCTGGGAATTGATTTCAGCCAGAGGATGGCGGATGTGAATATGGAGGATAATTTTGTTGAAGTGAAATAAAGAATGTTTTAAAATAAAAAACTTAAAACAAGTTCAAAAATAAAATCCCTCAGTTGTGCTGTGGATTTGTTTTTTATAGACTATATTTTTTGACCTGTAATTCCTGATGCGCAGCCAAAAAAATAACTTTCATAGGATATTTTCAATCCATTTCTTTCAAAGATATCTTTTACGGATTTGCTGTTTCCAAAATTTTCCGTGTAAATCCATAGCATTTTATAATCTCTCGGATCTCCCAAAAACAAGTTACCCAATATTGGAATTATTTTACTTAAATACAATCTGTAAAAGATATATAAAACACTATTTCCAGGTTTGGAAACCTCTACAAAACTGAATTTTCCGGAAGGTTTGAGAATTCTGTTGATTTCTTTAGCTAATATTTCGAGTTGTTGTCTATTGAATGTTTTTAAACCGTAAGCACAGGAAATAATATCATAATGGTTTTCCGGTAAATTATTCTGAAGAATATCCTCACAAAGTAAATTTAAATTCCCATTAAATATTTTCCTCGATTTTGCTTTCGAATTTTCAATCATTTTTTCGGAAAAGTCAAGAGCTGTAAAATTAGACTCCGGAAAATTTTTCTTTAAATAAAGCCAATTTTCACCCAAGCCGGAAAGTAAGTCAATGATATTTAGTTTCGCATTTGAACTACCCAATTTCTTTAAAAACTGTTTTCTCCACCGGATGGAAAATCCAAAAGAAGTTATATAATTCATTCTTTCATAAGATCCCGACATATGGTTGAAAAGGGTTCTTACATAATCCGGGTCGTAGATGTTTTTCATTTGTATTAAAAGATATTTTACTGTATCTCAAACTCTTTTACCATCCAATGATTGGAGTGGTTTTTAATCAGGTCGTTTTTTATTTTTTCATCTTTTGTATTCAGATAGCTATAGACTTTTAAAGGTATGGAATCGGGATATTCTTTCAAGCCTTGAGCAATCGTTGTTCTGGCCTGATCTTCCTCTTTTCCGCTGTCTAATGCTTCATATTTGTAAATATAAATAATGGCCGGAATTTTCCCGTAAACATCTTTGGTTTCATCTTCCAATAACCTCATCGTTTCAATCTGAAATTCCGGATTGGAAGGTTTTCCCACCATTGCTGTTTGACTGATATGCTGCTGATACATCAAAAAAAGCATTAAAATATGAAGGTTTTTCGTATTCTTATCAGAGGCCAGCATTTGGATTTTTTCCACCGTTTCGGAAGTCATTTCATCGTTGTCTGCCTGCAAACTTTTATTGTAGAATTCATCGAGAAGATTATATACCGCTTTGTCATTTCTGTCGATAGTAGCTTCTTTTTTCATCTTTTGAAATAATGTCCTGATCGTTTCAGCAGATTGCGCAAAAGAATGAACACTCAAAAGGAAAAGCAATAATAAGGCAAGTTTTTTCATGGAAATTGATTAATGATTTTTGAATTTTTAAATGTAATGAATTTGTTTTTAAATTTATTCCTTTTCAATTCAGTTAAATTATAACAAATAAGAAGAGATGAAAGATTTATCATTTTGAATAACCC
>CBFGVN010000280.1:0-4705 GCA_965651845.1 uncultured Chryseobacterium sp.
CCAGTTTATGTTGATTTTTTGCGTTTGAAAGGCTTTGAAAATCAATTAATAAACCTGAATTCTTAATTTCATTTTCTTTGAAGATTTCCACATTCTCTGCAAGGAAATCTACAATAAAAAAATAGGGAACCTTCTGAAGGGAAAGTTCGTCCATTTCCATAAATTTTTGATGATTCATTGAAAACATTCGGCAAAAATACTTATTGATGATTACTTTTGCACAAAATTTTTTTGATGCAGAACAAATATCCACAGAAACCGGGACTAGATTTTATACTGAAACAGGCATTTTTCTATTGGAACAAGACATTAATTTTTCAGTTGATGTTTTCCATCATATATTTTGGAATACTTTTAACGGTATTCTTTTTCTGTGATGCAAAATACGGAATCATGGGGCAGTACGTGGAAACGGCAAAGTATGCAAAAGACGGAATCCAGGTTTACACTTCGGAAATTCAAAAAATGCTGGCAACGGCATCGTTTCAGAGTTTTTCTTTATGGATGGTGGGAGCTACGATTTTTTTATACCCCCTGAATCTTGGTTTTTATCAGATTTACAGAAAATTTGATCTTGGTGAGAAACCTGCGCTTGGTGATCTTTTTGCAGGCTACAACGGAATTAATTTTTTTAAATATATCGGGTATTATATTTTCTGGTATTTTGTTTTTGCCTATACTTTTCAGACCATCATTCTTGGTATTGCATGGGTTTGTATTACAGTATTTATGGCTCCGCTGATGTTTTTTATGGATAAAACAATTTTTGAAGCTATTTCTTTGAATTTTAAAGCTTTAAAGATGTATTTCATCGAAATATTCGTTTGTATAATGGTTGCGATATTATTTAAATATATGGGTTTTGCCTTATTTTTTGTCGGCGGACTGTTCACTTTTCCGTTCTGGAATGCAATGATTTATTCTCTTTATAAAACTATTTTCTCAGAGAAGCAATAAATTTCAGCGTGTTTTTTAATGCTTTTTTACCAAAAAAAGTTAAATTTGGTAGAAACAACATTAAAAAATAACACCATGTCAGAATTTAATGAATTTGACCAACAGGGTTCTGTACCGGAAAGAAATACGGGATCTATTATTTCTCATGCTTTCGAAATGTACAAAGGCGTTTTTCTGTATGCATTTGTAGCAATGATTATTTATTTAATTGGCGGATTTGTAATACAGGCTTTAACCGATTTTAATTACGCTGGATTTGCAGATGATATAAAAAGTAACGGTGGGGATTTTTCAGATTTCAATATCTGGGCGGCTCCGGGGTTTACGGCATATATTTCTTTGTCGTGGCTTTTAGGACTTTTACTGGCTCCGTTATATGTAGGGTTGATCTTTATGGTTAATAAATATAATACGAAAAACCCGATTGAATTTTCTGATTTGTTTATTGGGTATCGTCAGAATTTTGTAAATATTTTGATTTACAGTATTATTTCAGGGATTATTTCTTCTGTAGCAGCATTTTTCTGTGTGATTCCGGTGTTTTTTGTGTATCCTTTACTTATGTTGGGATATCCGATCCTGCTTTTCGAAAATGCGACTGCCATGGATGCTTTGGGAAAAACTTTTAATATTGCTAAAGAAAATTACGGAACATTTTTAGGAACGACACTTTTAGGAATTCTCATTTCTTGTGCGGGAGTCATTCTGTGCGGATTTGGGATCATTCTTACGGCTCCGTTTATCATGGCTGTGATGTACTCTCTATATTGTGCTTTCCTTGGAAAACCAAGACAAATAACGTATAACAAATAATGAATAAAAGCGATCAAATAAGCAGTGTTAAGATAAAGCAGGTATTTTTACTTGTTATTATTTTAGTACTGGCGGGCTTAATCTGTTTTAATCTTGCACTTTTTATACCATCCGTTTTAGGAGCAATTACAATCTATGTCGTTTGCAGGAAGTATAATTTTTATCTGCAGGAAGAAAAGAAATGGAAACCCTGGGCTTCGTCACTTTTATTAATGCTTGCGAGTTTGATTATCCTTATTCTTCCGATTTATTTTATTGGAGATCTTTTAATTGAAAAACTGGGAAACGCACAGGTTTATATGACCAAATTCAATGTGTTTCTGGAAAAAATACATTCTTATATTTACTCTAAAACAGGGTTTGATATTCTGAGTCAGGAAAACATGACCAAACTAAAAAATTCTGTAGGACAGTTCTCAACAAAGGCTGTTAGCAGTACTTTTAATACGCTTACCGTAATTATTTCCATGTATTTTATTCTCTATTTCATGCTGGAAAAACCGAGACTTTTTGAAAGAATCTTGGTATCTTCGGCTCCTTTAAAAAGAGCTAATGTTTCTTTGATCGGAGAGAAGATGAGAAAATTAATCATGGCCAATGCGATTGGAATTCCGGTTGTCGCTTTGGGACAGGGTCTGGTTGCTTTGGTAGGATATTTTATTTTCGGCGCACCGAGCCCTGTTTTACTGTTTGCCTTAACAGCAGCAGCGTCTATGATTCCTGTGGTTGGTGCAGCGATTGTTTATGTTCCTGTGTGTATTTACATGATTGCAGAAGGTGATACCGGTCATGGTCTCGGACTTGCAGCTTATTGCATCATTGTAGTTGGTTTAACGGATAATCTTTTACGTTTTACTCTTTTGAAAAAACTGGAAGATGTTCACCCTTTGAATACTGTTTTCGGAATTATTATGGGAATGAATTTATTTGGTTTTATGGGGCTTATCTTTGGTCCTATCCTGATTTCGCTCACCCTTCTTTTGATTCAGGTGTACAGAAATGAGTTTACGGATGATACACCGCCCGAACTGAAATTGCCGGACAGTGATGATGATTTAGAACAAAAAATTGATTTAATAGTATAACATGGAAGACGGAATAAACCCGGAAATATTAAAAGAAATCTGTATCGTAAAAATGCCTTTCGGGAAATATGAAGGGACTGTTTTGGCAGATCTTCCGATAAGTTATCTGGAATGGTTTTACCGAAAAGGGATGCCTAAAGGGAAATTAGGAATGCAGCTATCAACGATTTACGAAATAAAATTGAATGGGTTGATGGATCTGCTTATTCCGATTCGGGGAGGGAAAGTAAATTATGAAAAGCCCAAAACAAAGATTTACAAATTTTAGTATAACATTTCGGCGGCCTTGTCTTTGACAAGGCCGCCGAAATTATTTTTAATCTTTAATTTTAAATAAAAAACTAACCAACTCAAAATTTTAACCATGAAAAACGTAATGATTCCAAGGCTTTATTGTCCTTTTAATTCTGAAATCAATCCACATGTGGGAGTTTTAAAAAAAAGTTCGGATCAATGGGTAATTAATTTTGAACTTTTCTCTAAAGAAGGCATGGTGAAATACTATAGTGATAATTATAGTTATTTTACAGCCAGATTTTACCCCAGAACAGATTATTATCGGTTATCAGTAGCGAATGATTTTATTACTCTTTTATTTATGATTGATGATCTTATTGACAGTCCTTTTATTCAATCGAGGCTGGGAAAAGAGACGGCTTTAAGGAAATTTATTGAAAGATTTTTAGATATTATTAAACAGAAAGAAGAGCTAGATTTAATCGACGAAAACCCGATTTTTTCAGCTTTAAAAGATGTTTGGACACGGCTTACAGCAATAGCGGATGCGGTATGGTTGGCTTCATTTGTTAAAGAAATTGAACGTGTCTTTGCTGCAGCAGTTCTGGAGTATCAAAATTCGGAAAGTAAAAAATTGCCGACAACAGAAACTTATCTGGAAAAAAGAAGATATATGGGAGCTGCCAATATCACACTTTCTCTCATTCAGCCAATTGAAAAGGTTTATTTACCAGATTTTGTTACATTGAATGACACGGTTCAGGAACTTGAGAAAGCTGCATGCAATGCTATCTGTATCTCAAACGATCTTTTTTCGTTAAGTAAAGAACAAATGTTGGGTGATGAACATAATCTTCCTTCAATAATAAAAAACGAAAAAAATATTACTTTGGAAGAAGCTATTTTGCTTACATCTGAAATTCATGATGCAGAAGTTCAAAAATTCATTACTTTATCCAGAAATTTACCTTCTTTTAATGAGAAAATCAATGAAAGTTTACAACGGCATGTGAAAGTTTTAGAGCTCCAAATGGCAGGGAATTTTGTCTGGAGCGAGTTTGAAACGAAACGGTATAGTTTTGCTTATGCTGAAGATTACGGTAAAATGAAAATGAATAATTAATTACATGTTAAAATTGCAATCTTTAGATTGCAATTTTAATGTTGTATATCGATATTCTTGGATTACATCGGTTCCCAAAGTTCAATTTTATTTCCTTCCAGATCAAGGATGTGAACAAACTTTCCGAAGTCATACTCTGCAATTTCGTCTAGCATTTCAATGCCTTCTTTTTTAATTCTGTTATTAATGCTTCCAGGTCTGCAACGGTATAATTAATCATAAATTCCTTTACAGAAGGCTCAAAATATTTTGTCGTTTCAGGAGAAGGGCTCCAGGTTAGAGAACCTTTCGGGCTCGATTTTGCCATTTCTTTCCAGTCAAAAGTGACTCCGTATTCATTTACGTCAATGCCAAGATGTTTTTTATACCATTCTTTTAAGGCTTTCGGATCTCTGCTTTTGAAGAAAATTCCTCCAATTCCGGTTACTCTTTTCATTTCTGTTATAGTTAATTAATTTGAATTTATATTTGCTAAAAGTTTCGGGCGGCA
>CBFGVN010000281.1:0-4699 GCA_965651845.1 uncultured Chryseobacterium sp.
TCCTTTCAACGAACTTACCAATACAATTTTACAACAAAACCCTGGATACTAAAATTTAAAATATGATAACTAAATATATCAACAAAGGTCTTTTATTAAGCGCAGCAATGTTTTTCCTTGCAAGCTGTTCTCCGGATAGTGTAGATGAAGGAAACGGACTGACACAACCTTCTGTAGACGCTGCTTTTACAGTAACTAAGACAAGTGAAAACAGATATCATTTAAAAAGAACAAATGATAATAATGTCAATTTTATTAATTCTCAATGGAACATCGATTATGATGGTTTCGTGAACGGCAAAAATGAAATAGACATTTTTCTTCCGGATGCCGGAACTTATGTTATCCAACATAGTGCGGTAGGTATTGGCGGTCAGTCTGGTGGAATAACCAACCAGACGGTAGTTGTTCCTACCTCAGATCCTGTAGCAGGAAATATTATTCAGGGAGGAAGATTTGACACCCCTGAAGAAATTTCTAAATGGACAATTTTTCCTATCAGTTCTACAGGTGCGCAATGGGTGTTTGCCAACGGAAAAGCTACAATTGTTGCTTCAAACAGCAATCAACAAGCATTTTATCAGGCTGTAAACGTTGTAGCTGGGCAAAAATACTCAATAGACATGGTAGCATCTTCTGCAACAGCATTAGAAGATACATGGTTTGAAGTCTATATGCTAAACAGCTTACCAGCACCAGGAAATGATATCAGTGGTGATGTTTACAGAAATATTAACACTTGGGACGGATGCGGTAAAACTGCGTTTGGAGGAAAAGTTTCAGCAGTAGGTTGTAATGGTAGTAAAAATAGTGGGATTTATACCGCAACAGCTACTGGAACCGTCTATTTAGTTATTAAATGTGGAGGAAAAAAAGTTAACAGCTTAAGTGTTGACAAAGTTGAAATAAGAAAAACTACTTAATCTTTTTCCACAATTAAATTAATATGATATCACAATATTCATATAGTTTCGTACTTAGAAGTGCTGCACTTTGCGGTGTAGCGCTTCTTTCTTTTTTTAACTGTAGCAGTACATCCTCGGACTTGGCCAATGGCGATTCGGGGAACAGCGGAGGCGGAAACACTTCCGGAGATCCTGTACAGGTATGGTTGACAAAAGGAGATCAGTCAGTGAAACTACAACAACAGAGTACGGCCTATTTTTCAGGAACATCGAGTACAGGAACAACGATCGAGGTAGATGCTTCACAGGTTTTCCAAAATATTGATGGTTTTGGATATACGCTTACCGGAGGAAGTGTTCAGGTGATCAACCAACTGAATGCAGCCAAGAAACAGGAATTGCTGAATGATCTGTTCAGCAGCTCAGGTATCGGTGTTAATTATTTAAGAATCAGTATCGGAGCTTCAGATTTGAACAGCGAAGTGTTTTCTTATGATGACATGCCGGCCGGACAGACGGATCCTACGCTTGCTCAATTTAGTTTAACTAAAGATCAGGCCGTGATTCAGATGTTAAAAGATATTTTGGTTATCAATCCGAATATTAAAATTTTAGCAACTCCCTGGTCACCGCCAGTTTGGATGAAAGATAACGGAAGCAGTATCGGAGGAAGTTTAAAGCCTGAATTTTATGGAGTATATGCTCAGTATTTCGTAAAATATATCCAAGCCATGCAGGCTCAGGGAATTAAAATTGACGCCATTACTCCTCAAAACGAACCATTGCATCCCGGGAATAATCCAAGTATGTATATGACGGCAACGGATCAGGCTACTTTTATTAACAGAAACTAATGACCGGCTTTTCAGGCTGCCAATATTACAACAAAGATCATAGCTTATGATCACAATTGTGATAACCCTGCTTATCCTTTGGCGGTTTTAAATGATTCAGCGGCAAATCCTTATGTCGACGGATCAGCTTTCCATTTGTATGCGGGAGATATTTCAGCGTTGAGCACTGTCCACAATTTATTTCCTAACAAAAATGTTTATTTCACGGAACAATGGACAAGTTCTACCGGAAATTTCGGGGGAGATTTGGATTGGCACGTTAAAAATGTTATCATTGGGTCAATGAGAAACTGGAGCAAGACTGCATTAGAATGGAATGTAGCAAATGATGCCTCGTTTGGACCTCATACACCGGGTGGCTGTACACAATGTAAAGGCGCAATCACAGTGAATGGAGCTGCTGGCTATGACAAAAATGTTGCTTATTATATTATTGCTCATGCTTCAAAGTTCGTTCCGGTAAATTCTCAGAGAATCGCTTCTACACAAGGCGATAACCTTTCAACGGTAGCTTTTAAAACTCCGGCAGGAAAAACGGTTTTGATTGTTCAGAACAGCAATTCCACGGATAAAGCATTTAATATTAAATATAATCAGAAAACAGCTCCTGTAACAATTTCAGGAAGCTCAACAGCGACATATATTTTTTAAAGTAAAGAATCAATTGTATGAATTGAAAAGTCTTAGTGTTCTTTTTGAGTGAAATCGCAGATTCGACATAGTGAAACGCCTTTGCGAACTTAAAAGTAAACAGTATAATTTTCAAAAATCTTTGTGGACTTTGCGTTAAAATTAAACTTGATAAAAGAAAGAAAATTAAAGTAAAATGAAGAGAGTTTATTTCTTATTAGCAATTACAGCATTTGGGATGAATGCGTTTGGGCAAAAGACAATCGATCAGAAAGTTTCTGAGCTGTTGTCGAAAATGACGTTAGAAGAAAAAGTAGGACAGTTGGTTCAATACAGCGGTTTTGAATATGCGACAGGTCCTCAGAATTCCAATTCTGCAAGTGTTTTAAATGAAATAAAACAAGGCAAAGTCGGTTCCATGCTGAATGTGGCCGGAGCAGAGGAAACCAGAAAATTTCAGGAATTAGCTTTAAAATCAAGGTTGAGAATCCCTTTATTGTTCGGTCAGGACGTCATTCATGGGTACAGAACAACTTTTCCCGTAAATTTGGGACAAGCGGCAAGCTGGGATTTAAAATTAATTGAAAAATCAGAAAGAATTGCAGCAACCGAAGCTTCAGCCTACGGAATTCATTGGACGTTTGCACCAATGGTCGACATCGCAAGGGATCCGAGAGGGGGAAGGGTAATGGAAGGTTCGGGTGAAGATACTTACCTTGGAACACAGATCGGTTTGGCAAGAATCAGAGGTTTTCAGGGGAAAGGTCTTGGTAATCTTGATGCGATTATGGCTTGTGCAAAACATTTCGCAGCGTACGGAGCGGCAGTTGGCGGAAGAGATTACAATTCCGTAGATATGAGTTTAAGACAATTGAACGAAACCTATTTACCTCCGTTTAAAGCGGCTGCGGAAGCTGGTGTTGCGACTTTTATGAATTCTTTTAATGATATTAACGGAATTCCGGCAACAGCCAACAAATATATTTTAAGAGATTTATTAAAAGGAAAATGGAATTACAAAGGCTTTGTCGTTTCCGATTGGGGAAGTATCGGCGAAATGGTTCCTCATGGCTACGCAAAAGACAATAAAGAAGCCGCGGAAAGAGCCATTCTTGCCGGAAGTGATATGGATATGGAAAGCCGTGCTTACATGGCTGAGCTTCCAAAATTGGTTCAGGAAGGAAAGGTGGATCCGAAGTTTATTGATGATGCAGCCAGAAGAATTTTGGTGAAGAAATTTGAAATGGGATTGTTCGATGATCCTTACAGATTCAGCAACGAAAAGAGACAGAAAGAGCAATTAAACAATCAGGAGCATAGAAAATTCGGAAGAGAATTTGGTTCGAAAAGTATTGTTTTGCTTAAAAATCAGAAGAATATTCTACCACTTTCAAGATCGACAAAAACGGTTGCCTTAATCGGACCTTTCGCGAAAGAAACTTCTGCCAATCATGGATTCTGGTCGATTGCTTTTAAAGATGATAACCAAAGAATTGTAACGCAGTTTGACGGAATTAAAAATCAATTGGATAAAAACTCAACTTTACTATATGCAAAAGGCGCTAATGTTGATGATCAGGACAGATCGATGTTTGCAGAAGCGGTAGAAACCGCGAAGAAAGCAGACGTTGTGATCATGACGTTGGGTGAAGGTCACGCCATGAGCGGTGAAGCGAAAAGTAGGAGTAATCTGCATTTCACAGGTGTTCAGGAAGATCTTTTGAAAGAAATTGCAAAAACCGGAAAACCGATTGTCTTAATGATCAACGCAGGAAGACCTTTGGTTTTTGACTGGGCTGCAGACAATATTCCAACGATCATGTACACTTGGTGGCTGGGAACGGAGGCAGGAAATTCTATTGCAGACGTTCTTTTCGGAACAGTGAATCCGGGTGGAAAACTTCCGATGACTTTCCCAAGAACTGAAGGACAAATCCCGATTTATTACAATCATTACAACACGGGAAGACCTGCCAAAAACAATACCGATAGAAATTACGTTTCAGCGTACATCGATTTGGATAACGACCCGAAATTCCCAGTTGGCTATGGTTTAAGCTATACTCAGTTTAAATATTCTGATATGAATGTAAGTTCAACTAACCTTAAAGGAAATCAGACGTTGAATATCAGTGTAAATGTTTCTAACACTGGAAATTATGACGGAGAAGAAGTGGTGCAGCTATACATCAGAGATCTGTTCGGAAAGGTTGTAAGACCTGTAAAAGAGTTGAAAGGTTTCCAAAAGGTGTTCATTAAAAAAGGAGAAAGTAAGACGATCAACTTCACTTTAACTCCGGAAAATCTTAA
>CBFGVN010000282.1:0-4696 GCA_965651845.1 uncultured Chryseobacterium sp.
CGGAAGCCCTACATTTCCGGTAGGAGAACTTACCATAATTGATATTTTTGCACCAACATTAATACCTGCCGCTACAGTAGTACTGTTTGACATGGTAAGCTGATCACTGAAAGTAAGTGTTTTTGAATATGCAAGAGGATTTGAAGTGCTATTGTAGATGGTTGTAGCACTATATACTGCCTGACTGCCATCTTGTACGGGATTAAAACTGTTAATCACCGGTAAAGTTGTTTTCACATAAGCTTTAGCACCATTATTTGCCGGACGCACAAGACTAGCATCTGTTTTGTAATCGTTTACGATAACTCCTGTAACGTTTCCTCCATATTGATTTTTATATAAAGTGACTATTTTCGGAGCAGTTAAGCCTAACTGCTGAAGGTTAGCAGGTGTTAATTCTTCCTGTATTGTAGTGGAATTTTGTAAAGAAACCTTATTACTTCTGCGTTCGGGCATACTAATCGTTGCAATAAGTTTCAAACCATTTTCTTCAATGAATTTTGCTTCTTCTTTGGCGCTCATGGTTTTTGTAGCCAGTTCTGTTTTCTCTGTCGGTTGAATCTGTTGAATAGTATCTTCAATCCCATCTTGTTCACATGATGCTAAAAAGAAAGAAACTCCAATGATTCCTAAAACTTTTGATGTAGTTAATTTTTTCATAAGGTTTTTTAATTTAAGTTTTCAAATTTATAAAGATCACAACTAATTGAAATATAAAATTCAAAAAAAAAATAATTCACATGATACTTTGTATTATTTATGATTTATTTTATTGATAATTTGATAGTTGAGATTTTGTTTAATTGAAATTTTTAACAAGTAAATCTCTTAATTTGGAAATACTAAATTAAATCTAGTATAAAATAAACTACTTTAAAATGCTTTGCAAAATAAATTCCGCATGAATCCTCGAATTTTCAATAAACCAAAGATGGGTGTCTTTTCCGCCGCAGACCACTCCTGCGAGATAAAGATTTTCAACATTCGTTTCCATTGTTTCAGGGTTGTAAAGGGGATTTAAGCAGTCACCTTGTAGTTCAATTCCGGAATTTTTTAAGAATTCAAAATCTGGAAGATAGCCCGTCATGGCAAGCACAAAATCATTTTCAATTTCGTTGATTTTTCCATTTTCATCTTTAAAGATGATAGAATTTTCTTTAATTTCAAGCAGTTCAGAATTAAAATGTGCTTTAATACTTCCTTCTGCAATTCGGTTTTCAATATCAGGTTTTACCCAATATTTCACACTTTTTGAAATTTCGGAATGACGGATGATCATCGTAACTTCAGCGCCTTTTCTATAGGTTTCCAATGCTGCATCTACCGCCGAATTACTCGAACCGACTACTACGATTTTCTGTTTGGCGTAAGGATAGGGTTCAGTATAATAATGTTTTACTTTTGGTAGGTTTTCTCCCGGAATGTTCATCAGATTGGGGATGTCATAGAAACCGGTTGATATAATTACATTATAGGCTGAATATTTTCCTTTTGTAGTTTCAACCGTGAAGACATCATTTTCTTTGCTTACTTTCAACACTTTTTCATAAGGATGAATGTTGATATTTTTCTGTCTCGCAATTCCCTGATAATATTCCAAAGCTTCCTGTCTTCCCGGTTTCGGAGCGGTCGAAATAAACGGAATTTCAGCAATCTCCAATTTCTCTGCAGTGGAGAAAAACCTCATGTATAAAGGATAGTTGTACAATGAATTTACAATTGTTCCTTTTTCAATAATCAAATACTTAAGATTATTTTTTTGAGCTTCCAGTGCACAATTCAAACCGATGGGGCCTCCTCCGATGATAAGAATATCCAAAATTTCCATGTCACAAAAATACAAAAATGCCTTATGCAGAAGATCTTAATACATAAACAAAAAACTATACTTACAATAATTAAACTCTATTTCACTTACTTTAGAAATTCTGACGAAGCTGGCATTAGTTTTGGTGCTTTCTATCAAATTTAACAGTAAACCGATGAAAAAATTATTCGCCTCACTATTCATTTTAAGCATTATTGCTTGTGAAAAAGATCTCAAAAAACCTATAGAAGACAAGAAGGATTCTATTCAGCAAACGGCTATTGACAGTACAGTGGTGACGCAAAATCCTACCAATAACAAGGATATACTTTTAACGCAGACCAATCAGGAAATTTTACAGGCTTTAAAAAATAAAGACTATAAAAAATTTGCGGAATATATCCATCCGGAGAAAGGGATTCGTTTTTCAATGTACGCGTTTGTAAATCCTAAAGAAGACAAACATTTTTCAAAAACAGATTTCGAAAAATATGAACCTACCAAAACGCTTTTCACTTGGGAGCAATGGATGGTTCCGGAGATTTGTATAAAACCACAATAGATGATTATCTTACAAAATGGGTGTATTCAAAAGATTTTGTAACGGGACAGACTTCATTGAATGAATTCTTAGGAAAAGGAAATTCGCTGAATAATTTACAGAAAATTTATCCTAAAGCAGATTTTGTAGAAAACTTTATCAAAGGTTCTGAAGCCAATGCCGGAATGGACTGGAAAACGCTTCGTCTGGTCTTTGAAGAATATCAGGGAAAGTATTATTTGGTGGGTGTTGTGAACGATCAGTGGACGGTTTAATATGTAAATTTATTTTTAACGCAAAGATTTATAATTTAAATACTTATTAAAAGTGAGAAAGAATTGCGATAATTCGCTTACGAAGCCTGTTTAATCAAATCAAAGAAATTGATTACTTCTTTACTCTCCTGCAATTAATAGCTTTCAACAATCGATCTTTGCGCTAAAAAAAACTATTTTAAGCCAAAATTTCAGCCAATTTTTTTGTTAGATTTTTTCTTGAGAATTGCTCAATATTTTGGGTGTTTTCAAGAAGATTTCCATTTTTCCAGTGTTCAAATTTTTCTAAGATGAATTTTTTAATCGTCTCAGAATCATTGTAGCCAAAATGTTGTCCGGCTTTAGTTTCGTCTAATATTTTAGCGACGTCGGCTCCATTAGGTCCGAAAGAAATAATTTGTTTTCCGGCGGCCAGATATTCAAAAATTTTACCGGGAATAATTCCTTTCGAAGATTCGTTCGGAAAGTTTGTTATTAATAAAAGGGAAGATTTCGCCATATCATCAATAGCTTTGTCATGCGAAAGATAACCCAATTACAGAATATGTTTTTTTAAAGCTGAATTTTCAATTGAGTTTAAAATTCTCTCATCAATTCTTCCGGCAAATTTTAAAGTGAAATTTTCAGCAAAATCAGCATTTGTTTTAACTAAATCATCTAAAGCTTTCCAAAGATTTTCCGGATTTCTCAGCTGTTCCAGCACTCCGATATAGCTCAGTGTGAAGTTTTGTTTGAGGGTTTGAAAGTCTGAGGGTTTGAGTGTTTTTAAAGCATCCGATTCATCAAAACCGTTTGTGATGCACACTGCATTGGCTCCGTTTTTTTTGAAGTTTTCCGCGTCGGTATAGCTTGTGGCTAAAGTAATATCTGCATTTTTAAAAACTTCACTTTCAAGTTGTCGGTGTTTTTTATCTGAACTTTTAGTAAGTTTTAAATGTTTGTAATATGAAATTTCCGTCCACGGATCACGGAAATCGGCAATCCATTTTACATGAGGAAGCTTCTTTTTTAAGTTTAAACCAATTAAATGCAGAGAATGTGGCGGCCCTGAAGTAACCACAACATCTATTTTATTTTCTTTTAGATAATTTTCTAAAAATTTTACAGAAGGCTTTACCCAAAAAACTCTGGCATCAGGAATGAAAAAATTTCCTCTTACCCAAATCGAAAGCTTAGATTTCCAACTTTGGTTTTTCCCTACATCAAACTGTCCGGCTTTGAATTTTTTGTTGCTCTTATTGAGTTTTTCGGCTAACTGATAAGGTTCCCAGATCTTTGTTTTTACAATTTCAATATCTTTCGGAATATCCTTCATCAGACTTTCATCCAGCAATGGATAACTTGGATTTTCCGGTGTGTAGATCACCGGTTTCCATCCGAATTCGGGTAAATATTTTGCGAATTTCAGCCACCTTTGAACACCAGGACCTCCCGCGGGAGGCCAGTAATAGGTGATGATCAATATTTTTTTTTGTTCCATTAATTGTAATGTAAACTGCGTTCTTTTTGTCATTCTGAATGAAGTGAAACGGAATGAAGAATCTCATTTAATTTCATCATTTAGAAATTTCCAAGCTGGATTAAATTCATTAATTAAATTATCTTTTTTGCTTCTTACCCAGCCCTTAATTTGTTTTTCTCTATTTATTGCAACATCAATATTATTGAAATGTTCAAAATAAACTAAATAAAAACATTTATATCTAAAGGTGAAACTTTTATCAATAGCTTCTGGGTTTCGATGCCAATACAATCTTTTTTCTAAATCATTAGTTACTCCGGTGTATAATACTGTTTTAATTTTATTTGTCAATATATAGACATAATAATTGTGAGTTCCTAAGGTTTTCATCATTGTGTCTTTTCCTTGTATTATATTTATTTTAAGGAGATTCTTCACTACGCTTTGCTGCGTTCAGAATGACAGAGCGTAATTTAAATTTCTGCAAGTTGAATTTCCTTTTTCTTATTTTTATTTATCCAGAAAATTCCGAATCCGCTCAAAAGAATAAACAATCCGAAGCACAGAAGAGAAATCCATTTTCCTTTTTCAATGACCTCTGGTTCGAAGAT
>CBFGVN010000283.1:0-4666 GCA_965651845.1 uncultured Chryseobacterium sp.
CCAATGGTAAAGAAGTTGTTCATGAAGATAAGGGAGATATTGTGGTAATCAATACCTGCGGATTTATTGATAATGCAAAGGAAGAATCTATCAACACTATTCTGGACTATGTAGAAGCAAAAAATAGAGGCGAAGTTGAAAAAGTTTTCGTGACGGGCTGCCTTTCAGAAAGATATAAGCCGGATTTGATAAGAGAAATTCCGGATGTGGATCAGTATTTTGGGACAAGAGATCTTCCGATTTTGTTAAAACATTTAGGTGCAGATTACAAGCATGAGCTGGTAGGAGAAAGAATGACAACTACTCCGAAACATTACGCCTATTTAAAAATTTCCGAAGGTTGCGATAGGCCATGTTCTTTCTGTGCAATTCCTTTAATGAGAGGGGGGCATGTTTCCACACCGATTGAAAAGCTGGTTATTGAAGTGCAGAAATTAGCAAAAAAAGGAACGAAAGAATTAATTTTAATTGCTCAAGATCTTACATATTACGGACTGGATATTTACAAGAAACGCGCATTGGGAGACCTTTTAAAAGAATTGGTAAAAGTAGAAGGCATCGAATGGATTCGTCTTCATTATGCTTTTCCGAGTGGTTTCCCTGAAGATGTTTTAGATATAATCCGTGAAGAAGAGAAGGTTTGCAATTACATCGATATTCCTCTTCAGCATATCAATTCAGATTTATTAAAATCAATGAAGAGAGGAACGACTCATGAAAAGACAGATGCGCTTTTAAGCAAATTCAGAGAGAAAGTTCCCGATATGGCGATCAGAACCACATTGATCGTAGGGTATCCCGGAGAAACGGAAGAAAGATTTCAGGAGTTGAAGAATTGGGTGAGAGAACAAAGATTCGACAGATTGGGATGCTTCACCTACTCGCATGAAGAAAATACTTCTGCTTATGTTTTGGAAGATGATATTCCACAAGAAATTAAAGAAGCCAGAGTAGAAGAGATCATGGAATTGCAGTCTCAGATTTCGTGGGAAAAAAATCAGGAGAAAATAGGGAATATATATAAATGTATTTTTGATCGTAAAGAAGGAAATTATTTTGTCGGAAGAACGGAATACGACTCGCCGGATGTGGATAATACGGTTCTGGTTTCTGCAGAAAATACGTACATTTCTATTGGTGATTTTGCCAATGTACGAATCACTTCTGCCGAGGAATTTGATCTTTATGGTGAATTATTATAAATTATTCTCATATTGTTGATTTTTATTTAAAAAAATTAAAACAATTTTACCTTTATTGTGATTTTTTTTAGGGTTAACGAAAATTAACATAAATTAATTAACTTTATGATTCTTTGTAACTTATTGATTTTTAGCCATTTGTGATTTTAATGTTTTAAAATGTTAAAACTTTTTTATCTAATGTTGTGTAAATTAAATAATAAAGTATTAACTTTGCGACATGAATGGATTTTATGAATTCTATTCACTGAATATTTAGATATTTAAAATAAATCAAAACTAGAAAGATTTTGAGTAATAAAAATCTTGAAAATTTTTTAGTTTTAATTTAGCAACGCACAAGTTGGGATGAATGTCCCATTTGAATATAAATATCATTGATGAAAAATGTAATTTAAAATCTTTAAAAACTTATGAAAAAAATTTTATTAACAGCGACTATGTTAGTCGGCTTTGCAGCGGTTTCTCAGGCTCAGCAAGGACGTGTGGGTATTAACACAAATACACCTGCGTCTACATTAGATGTTGTAGGTACACCTACAGATGCTACTAGACCTGATGCGCTATTGGTCCCTCGATTGACAAAAGCTCAATTGGCTGCTAAAGATGCAGCTTATGTTGCGGCTCAAAATGGAGCACTTGTATTCGTTACGGATGCTACAGGTGCTGGTACAACTAAAACAGCAAACGTTAGTGCGCCTGGTTTTTACTATTATGATGGTGTTACACAGAATGCTTGGATTTCTTTTGGTGGTGGAGCTCCTACCCCACAAAGATATGAAGGAATTAGAGGTAATGTAACTTTGGTTAATGCTGGTTCTTATACGGTAGTGCCGTCGGATAACGTTATCGTTACTCAATTTAATGCGGGTGTTGCAATTACACTGCCAACATTGACTAATTCGGTTGCAGATATTGGACGAATTATTAAAGTTGTTAACAATAACACTGTTGCATCGGGATTGACTTTTACTGGACCTACTCCTGTGGGTGCAAACTTAACTGTTAACCAAGGTAGAGGAATTGAATTCGTTTGGACAGGAACTCTTTGGACTGTTCCACAAAAATAATTTTAAAATTTAGAACAAGATGAAAAATATATTTAATCTTTTAGCCATTGTAGCTTTCGGTTCCTTAATGAATGCTCAAATCAATGTAAACAACGGTACACAAAGTACTATTAATAATTCAAACGTCGGGATAGACCTAAGTAGTTCCTTTAGTACTGAAGCTGGTGCTGGTCCTAATCAAGGTAAAGGGGTAGTTATTCCAAGTGTAGACTTGGTAAATTTTGAATTTGATACTACTCTTGCTGATGGTATTACATTCCCAACTTGGTTTGATGGTATGGTTGTTTACAACAATGCTACTGGTACAACTTTAACAGCTGGTCAAAGATCTTCAACAGCAACTCCGGTAACTCCAGGATTCTATTATTTCTATAATCCAAACGGAGCAACAAACGGTGCTGTACAACCAGGTGTTTGGAGACCACTAGGTGGAGGTGATCCAAGATTCAATGTTACTACTGCTGAAACAGCTACAAATACATTAGTAAATGGTAACCAAGTATACGCTAAAAAAGGAACATTCACAGTAAGTGGAACTTCTACAGCTCCAACTTCTTATGCTCCTGCTGCTATTACAATTCCTGCTAGTGCTACTGCAGGTGTTTACAGAGTAACTGTATTTAAAGCGGGTTCAGGTAGTGTATATGCTAACGAAGTTTATTCTTATGATATTACAAACGGTAATTTGATTACTGGTTCTCCAAGTATGTCGGTTGTTTACCCTGCGGGTACTTATGACTATATTGTAGAATATACTAAATAAGAAATTTATTCTTTATATATAAAACCGATGATTTATCATCGGTTTTTTTATTTTGTATAAGAGAGTATGAGTTTTCTAGAATTATTTATTCAGATCATGTTTAAATGGTTTCAAATTAAAAGAAATTTCTGAATAGGTATAATTGTCTGTGGTACGACGGCAATATGATCAGTTGAAAGAACAACTATTTATTAGGCTTAAATGCCTTTGGGATTTAAAATATCAAGTAAAAATAATTACTTATTCTGATTTCTCTTAAAACTTTATATTGTTGATTTTCAGTTTGTTTTATATGTAGAAATTATAAGATAGGCTATAATTAGTTAAAAGTATTAACTTTTTAATAGTTTTTTTAACGTTTTTTAACAGTGTACTCTAAAATGCCTATTAATAGGGAGTTACATTGAAATTTAACATAAAATTTAGTTTTTATTAACAATCGTTAACAAATAAAATAGGGACTTTAGAAGATTCCTGATACATTTGTCCCATCAAAACCAATAAAAGTTCAAAGTGATGAAAAGATTCATTCTCGTAATCATAATGATGATTTCAACCCTAGGTGTTTATTCTTTCAAGAATAGTGCCATAGATGCGAAAAAAACTAGTTATGCATCGTACTACCACGATAAATTTAACGGTAGAAAAACTGCAAGCGGAGAGATCTTTGATAATGCAAAGTTCACCGCAGCAAACAGAACGCTTCCATTCGGAACAAATATTAAGGTAACAAACCTGAACAATGGTAAAGAGGTAATAGTGAGAATTAATGATAGAGGACCTTACCATTCATCAAGATCTTTAGACATGTCTAAAGCTGCGTTCGATGAAATCGGAGATATCAGTCATGGTACAATTCCGGTGGAATATGAAATTGTCGATTAAATTTTATGATTTAAATTAAAAGCAAAGCCAACTGATTCAGTTGGCTTTTTTGTTTCTATTAGATGTCTAATTCTACTAAGGCAGGACAATGGTCAGAGTGTACGGCTTCTTTCAAAATAACGGCTCTTCTGAGCTTATCTTTTAGGGTATAAGAAGTAAAGTTATAATCCAGTCTCCAACCTTTATTTCTTTCCCGTGAATTTTGCCTGTAGCTCCACCATGTGTAATTATCGGGTTCATTATTGAAGAACCTGAAACTGTCGATCAACTCACAATCATTAATAAAATTGGTCATCCATTCTCTTTCTATTGGTAGAAAGCCGGAAACATTTTTTAAACCAACCGGGTTATGAATATCAATCGCTTCATGACAAATATTAAAATCCCCCGAAATAATAAGATTCGGAATATCTTTTCTTAAGTTTTTAATATAATCTAAAAAATCATAGCAAAACTGCATCTTAAAATCCAGCCGTTCAATATTGGAAGCAGAAGGTACATATACAGAAATTGCAGAAAAACCGTCAAAATCTGCCCGGATGATTCTTCCTTCATTGTCATAGCTTTCAATTCCGCAGCCGAACTCCACATGATTGGGTTGTATTTTGGAAGCAATTCCGACACCGCTGTAGCCTTTTCTTACTGCCGAGTGCCAGTAACTGTGATATCCTAGTTTTTCAAGACTTTCGATGTCTATTTGATCATTTCCTGCTTTGCTTTCCTGGATGCAGATAATATCCGGATCA
>CBFGVN010000284.1:0-4663 GCA_965651845.1 uncultured Chryseobacterium sp.
GGAAAGGTATCCCCTTGATTGGTCAATGCAATGATCGTCTTGCCGTTTTTCAGATCTCTCCAGAACAGGCTTCTGAAACCTGCCAATCCACCCGTATGCTGGGCAATCATCGTCCCGGCAGATTTCTCGATAAACCAGCCTGACCCATATTCAGAATGGGTGCCGTCCTCCAAAATGGGTGTCTGATACAGTAATTTAGTGCTTTCTTCCGATAACAATTGATTTGTTCTTAACGCCCTGTCCAATTTATAAAGATCTTCCGCCGTAGCATAAATGCCCCCATCTCCTGTGGTAAGAATGGAATAATCATCCACTTTTTTATCCTTGTTATAGCCTATAGCTTTATCGGGAATGATTGTATTTGATTCATAAACTGTGGTATGATGCATTTGCAGAGGATCGAAAATATTTTCTTTCAAAAATTGGGCATAGGACATTCCGGAAATCTTTTCGATAATTAAGGACAGGATAATGTATCCGGAATTGCTGTACTGAAATTTTGTTCCGGGTTCAAAGGCTAAGCCATCCTCACTTTGAAGCCAATGGATTACATCATTATTGGTCAAACCTTTTTTTGTAAGTCTATTTTCATAATCTCTTATTCCTGAAGTGTGATTCAGCAATTGCTTTATGGTGATATCATGGGCGTAGGCAGGGAGATCGTCAACAAACTTTACGGCATCATCATCGAATGAAAGAAGTCCTTTTTCCACCAGTCGAAAAATGGCAATGGCAGTGAAGGGTTTACTTAATGACGCAATATAAAATGGGGTATCTTTTTTCAGTACCGCTTTTTGATGTAGATCCCGGTAACCGAAAACGGTATCCACAACGATTTGATCATTTTGAGCGATTAATATGCTTCCGTTGAATTTTCCATCCCGGTAATAGTTGTTAATCACCTCATCTGGAGTTTGACTCGTTGTTTGGCACCCCATTAATATTAAAAAGAAGACGAAATAAAAATGTTTCATATTGTATTAATCTTTTGCTTTTATTGAGCTTTCGAATTATTATTATAAAACTCAGCTTTTTGGTTAACATACAGATATCTGAAAATTAAATGAACCTACAATTCCTCGTAAATCTGACAATTGATGTAGTTTTTTAGCCTATAGTTAAAACAATTACCATTTCAGAACTATTACATTTCTTGCTTTTTATTATTTTATAACATCGGTTTGTTTGTGTATGTTTTTGCTTGATCCTCAGTTACTTTTTTTAATTTTTCTACTTTTCTAAAAGTCCTTCCAACACTTTTTCTCCATTTTTGTTATCGGGATTAAGTTTAATCGACTTTTGATACATTTTGATGGCTTCTTCTTTCTGTCCGTTTTCCAGAAGTGCTTCTGCATAGCTGTCATAGGCATTCCAGCTGTTGGGAAACAGATCAACATTCGTTTTTAATGTTTCAACAGCTTGTTTGTAGAAATGTTTCTCCGGCAAATGATAAGGATTACTATTCCCCATAAAATCGTATCCTAGCGTATTCATTTCACTCTCACTCAGATAATAATTAAATGTATCTTTTCTTAAGCTTTCCAATGTCTCTCGCGCTTCTGTTGCTCCTTTATGATGTAAAATACTTCCGTAGATTTTGGCAATGCTTTTTTTGGGTGGATCCACTTTTTTGTTGTTTAGAAGCATCATGACCTTTGTAGCATTTTCGTGGGCATTGAAATGAGCATTATCGAATAAGATGACGGTTTGATGTTTGGTGACATTTCTAAGGATATTAGAGCTCAAGCCCATTGCGGCTCCGCTGTGATATACCAATTTCCCCATTGTAGAATCTTTTTCAATTTCCCAGCCTAATCCGAATTCATCGGGATTATTTTTACCGTTATTTAATTTTACCGGGACGAATGCTTCTTCCAGGGTCTTTTGTTTTAACAAAGTATTATCGTAAAGAGCTTTGTCAAATTTCCAAAGATCCCGGATTGTACTTACATAATCGGCAAATCCACTAAACCCGTAAGAACGCCAATATTCTTTCACATAAGGGATTGAATTGGATTTTACAGGGTTATCATCATACAAATGAAGATAGATGTGAGGAAATGCAAAATTTTTTATTTCGGCTCTGTTGAATTGTTCCGGTAAAGGAAAAAGCACGGTTCCTTTCATTCCTGCCGGTCTAAGGATATTTTTTTTAATGTATTTTTCATAGGATATTCCCGAGACCTTTTCAACAATCAGAGCCAGGATAAGGTAGTTGATATTATCATAATTTCCTTTTTCGCCCGGTTGATAAACGAGGGGTTGTTTATTTGCAATAACTTCAGGGAGAAAGTCTTTATTGGTGAAAACCTTATCCGGATTTTCTTTTTTCTCTTTGTCAAAAAAAGCGTTGTAAGGCGGAAGTCCGGAGGTATGCGAAAGCAAATGCCTGATCTTTATTTCTGGGTAAGGAAATCCCGAGAGATATTTCGTAATAGGATCTGTTATTTTCAGCAAACCCTTTTCCTTGAGCTGCAGAATAGCTGTTGCCGTAAAGATTTTTGAAATACTGGCAATGGGAAAGGTGATGTCGTATGTATTTGGCACTTTGGTTGTGTGATCTGAAAACCCGAAAGATTTTTCATACACAATCTTATTGTTATCAACCACTAAAACATTGCCACTGAACTGTTGGTTTTTAACCAATGCATTGAAATAATCATCGATTACCTTTTCTTTTGATTGCCCGAAAGTTTTTACCAGTGACAAAAGCAGAAGACTGGTTAAAAGCAGCTTTTTATGCATATCCATAGTTTTTGTATTATTGTATATCCTGATATTTTTTGTAAGAATCATAGCGAATAATAAAGCCTATCCAAATGGCAAGCAGGATCACAATTAAGATCAGTTCCGTCTGATGGAGGCCATGTCTGAAAAAATTATTCAACGAATGAAATCCGGCTACAGCCAATAATGAATAGGTCTTACTATATACTTTGCCGATTCCCCAGCTACCCAAAAACAAAACACCAAGAAAAATCATATTGGAACGGGTGAATTCAAAATTCAGATGCCAGATAAACCATAAAACGGCGATCATGATTATGCTTTGAAGTTTCGGCAGATCTTTCAACTGCTCCTGTAAAAATCCACGCCAGCCGATCTCTTCCAATAAACCATACACCAAAACTGTGAAAAGCAGGATAAAGGGAAATTGTCCTTGCTGAATATAGCTGACTGTTCCAATGAGAACGACCGGAAAGATCCAGAAAACAAACAAAGGCAAAAATAAATTTTGGTAATTTCCTTTCAGAGACAGCCTTAAGGGAATATTAAACAATTTAACCGAAACAAAAGCACCGATAGCGGGGCCAATTCCTCGGAGTAAAATTTTTATAAATTCGTTGTCGGTAAAATCAAACAGATGGGTTTTCACCGCCAAAAAGCGAAATAGAATAGCAATAACATAAAAAACGATAATGCTCCCAAGTCGTTTTCTTTCTTTCATATTTTTTTGAATTAAATCATCCAAAATTAATTATAAGAAAGCTAAATCAACTTGACGATGGGTAAGTTTTACTTCCTGGTTACTCTTTTTCTGAGGCGACTCAGGCTTTCTGCTGTTAATCCAAGATAAGAAGCGATTATTTTAAGAGGTGTACGCTGGAAAATTTCGGGACGCTGGTTGATGAGATTGAGATAACGTTCTTCCGGACTAAGTGTCAGAAGGTTGATCTGATCCTGTTGTTTTCGCAGGAACAATATTTCGGGAATCGCTTTGCCAATCCTTAAACCTGTTTCATTACGGGAATAGAGCTCATTAAGATCAGGATAGCTGATTGACCATAAGGTACAGTCTTCCAATGCCTGTGTCTTAATACCTGAAGGCTGCTGCTTGAGGAAAGAAAAATAATCGCTCATAAAACTGTGTTCATACAGTAAGTTGATGCAGATGTCTTTTTTTCCGTTCCAAACGAATAGGCCGACAGAACCTTTGGCTACAATATTCAGATATTTTTCTACACTCTGATCATCTTTTATGACCTCATTTTTCTGAAATTCTCTCACAATTATTTTTTCCGAAAAGCGCTCCCAGATATTAGTCTCAGCATTATAGAATGGAGAAAAAACATTTTGAATTTCTTGTGGTGTAGGCATATATTCAGTTTATCTACACAAATTTAGGATTTCCAGCCATATCACTGGCTGAAATCCCCCTAATCAACAACCTTTTTTTAAGAAAGAGAATAAAAATAATTTATTCAGCCTCCAATGCCTTCTACTACAGCAGGTGCACCAAAATAGCTTGGGTACCGGTCATTAGGATTTATAATGATACGTTCCAACACAACCTCCGGATCAACCATATAAATTTTCAAAGTATGGATACCTGGTGTTTTCACATCCAGTGTAACATCCAGCCAACGCTGATTATCAAACACTTCGGTACGCCGAGGTTTTCCACGGGAAATCAGAGCATAGTTGTGCCCAAGATCAGGAAGAGGCTTCAATACCTTTGAACGACTAAGATTTTCAGGTGTATATTCTTTAAATTCATCGTGATAGCCTTTTCTGGCATCAAGTATAACAGGCTCACCGTTATCAATAGAAACCGCTATTCTCAATCCGCGACCAGGGTTAACGTCCTGAGTTGGTAGGATTCCAAGCAATACTGTTGTGGGACCGGACTCAGGCAGAAAAATCTGGTACTCCAGTCGAGGTG
>CBFGVN010000285.1:0-4637 GCA_965651845.1 uncultured Chryseobacterium sp.
AGTGTCGGAAAAAGCCTGTTTTTCGACAGATTGTATCACAGTTGGGGTTCTGCTCCGGTTATTCTGGATCAGACCAAAACGGAAAAAGGTGCAGAATCTATTGAAAAAAGATTAACATACCGTGGATATTGGGATGCTGAAGTGAAATTTAAACATAATTTAGATTCAGCTGCCAAAAAACCTGCAGTTACCTATTTCATTACCCACAAAGATCCTACTTATATTAAAGAATATTATTACAATATTACCGATCCGCAGGTTAAAAATATTTATCAGCAAAAACTTCATGAAAGCTTGGTAAGACAAGGGCAAATCCTTGATCAGACTGTGCTTGAAAAAGAAGTCACGAGAATTAATGACCTGATGAGAGATTACGGCTATTATAAGTTTAACAGCCTTGGAGATGAAATTTATTTCGTTGCCGATTCTCTTAAAAGCAGAAAACAGGTTCCTTTAACCCTGGAAATCCACAAAGATTCTCTGGATACTCCTTATAAAAAGGCGACTATAGGAAATATAGATGTTGCTATTGTGGATGAAATGAGTGATTATCCTAAAAATACAACGAAAGACAGTCTCCGCGGAATCAGGTTTCATAAAGTGAATAATCAGTATAAGGACCGTGCCATTTGGAGAGCTATTACTGTTGGACCAAAACAGGTTTATGATCAGAAAAAGCTTGATCTTACAAAAAGGAACATCTTGTCTATGAACAACTTCAGCATTCTTAAAGCAAGAGACTCTTTAAGACATGGTGGAGGAACTATTCCCAATGACAGTATTGTTGACGTCATGTATATTTTAAAACCGCTCCCGAAATATGAATTAAAAGTGGGAACGGATATTAATTATTCGCAGGTCCTGAACTTAGGGATTTCACCTTCGGTTGATTTGACGACAAGAAATATTTTTGGTGGTGCAGAAAACCTTTCTACCAGTCTTTCTGGGACATTTGGATCTATCAGAAGTACAAAAGATATAAGCAAAAGGGTTTTAGCATATGAGTTATCGGCTCAGGCTTCGCTTAATTTCCCAAGACTGCTGTTGCCATTTGATTATTATAAATTGTTGCCGAAAAGATACAGCCCTACTTCCTCAATTGTTTTGGGAGCCTCGCTTCAGAACAATATTGGTTTGGGAAGAGTAAACTTTAATACCGGTTTAAATTATCTTGCGACCGTAAACGATAAAGTTTCCCACAGGCTTACTATTTTCAACACCCAGCTGAGTTTAACAAAAAATAAGGATGCCTATTACGATTACTTTGTTAATGACAATGAGATCAGGAAGGAAATTTTTGATAATTATTTTTTACTTAGACCTGATATTGCTCAAGAGTTTAACTCAGGACAATTGACTATTGACGAGGTTTCACAGCGAATCACGGAGGATTTGGCTTATCAGCAGGGCTTAGATCAAGCGGGTATCGATCGTTATACAGCGTTTATCGGAACGTTGGTAAATAAAGACCGACAGACTCAGGATGTTTTGATTTCTTCATTAATTTATAATTTTGTTTATAATGAAATTGGAAAAAAAGATTATCCGAATGCCTTCTATTTTAATGGAAAAGTAGAATTAGCCGGAAATATTTTCAGCATTTTTAATCAGAAAAGAAATGACGGAGGAATTGTAACAAGCCCGGAGAGAACCATTTTCGGAATTCCCTATGCACAATTTGTAAAATTTGATTTTGATGTCAGAAAGTACTTTAAATTTAGTAATAATACACTTGTCCTCCGTCAGTTTATCGGCGTCGGGATTCCTTACGGAAACTCCTCTAATATGCCGGTAATCAGGTCTTATTTTAATGGTGGATCTAATGATATCAGGGCTTGGGTCGCATTTGGTGGATTAGGACCAGCCGATTCTCAGGTTGACGAGAGGGTTCGTACGTACATGACAGACAATTTGAAATTGACGACCAATATAGAATTCCGGGTTCCTTTCAACGATATGTATGAAGGTGCACTGTTCACGGATATTGGTAACACATGGAGTCTGAAAAATTACAATGACGGTTACGGAGATGAGTTTAAATTTAATAAATTCCTAAGCCAAGTCGGTATAGGTAGTGGATTCGGATTAAGGGTAAATGTAGCTTATATTACATTAAGACTGGATTTAGCTTATAAAATGTATGATCCTAATAAACCGGAAGGCGACAGATGGAGACTGAAATATTTCCAGCCATTCAAGCCTACATTGAATATTGCGTTCGGTTATCCGTTCTAATCCGGGGATATTCCCAGAGCAAAATATACCACAGCAACTGTTCTGGCCAAGATTTCCCTGAACTGGTTTCTGTAATAGCTTTCGGGTTTCATCACATCCTGCGCATCAAAACCCAGGGCATTCATATTGTTGTTCCGGGCAAAAAGCAGGGCACGAAGATTGTGAAAGCCCTGTGAAACAATGATCACATTATCTTTCCTGTAAACATCCTTACAGCGCAAAATGCTTTTATAGGTATTGAAGCCTTTCGGATCTTCTATGATGATTTCTTCGGGCACTCCTTCCTGATAAATAAGGTAATTTCTCATAGCGGCAGGTTCGTCATATCCTTTACTTTTCTCGCCGCTTACAATGATTTTTTTGATTTTCCCGTGATGATAAAGAAGCGCGGTAGCATCCATTCTTTTGGTAAAATACGGATTCGATTGTCCTGATCTCATTTTCGGGGAAGTTCCCAGTACAAGGGCGACTTCACGGGGTGGGATTTTTGAAATTTTCGTATAAGTTCTGCCGTCCGTAAGGGCAAAAACCCATGCATTAGCGAGGCATATCAACAGAATTCCTATTTCTACTGATATAAATGCAAGGTTAAATATGTTTTTTACGATTCTCAACTCAACTCAAAGTTAAGCTTTATTTTTTTGCTTTTAGGAATTGACATACAAGCCAATATGTGATGTTTTTTTTCTTCTTTTTCCGTTAAATATTCATTTTCCAACAGTTCTACTTCTCCTTCTTCTAAAACACATTCACAGCTTCCACAAATTCCTGATTTACAAGAATAAGGAACCGGGAAATTTTGAATTAATAATTGCTGAAGGAGTTTTTCTTTATTGTCAGGAAGCTCTGTGTGATATTCTTTTCCTAACATTTTAAATTCAACTTCAATATTTTCAATCAGCGGAAACTCTTTTTCAATAGGATAAATATCGTCATTATATTCTTCAAAAAGCTCAAAGTGAATATTTTTCTTTGGGATACCGTGATGGTAACAAGCATTGGCAAGGGTTTTTATCATCTCTCCTTTTCCGCAGATCAATACTTCATCCACCGCATCCCAAATAGTAGATTCTTCATCAGTATCATCTAAATGTAGAATTTGATTAATTATTAAACCCAATTTTTTATCATCCAATCTGCCATGAAAAAAACTGTTAGAAGTTTTTTCCTGAGAAAAAAAGTAAAAAATCTGAAGTCTTTCGCCGCAGTTTCTTGCCAGATTATCTAATTCATCTCTGTAAATTAAATCTTCATAAGTTTTATTTCCGTAGAATAAAAACAGTCTGGTTCTGGGTTCGTTATGAAGGATATTTTTGAAGTGACTTAAGATAGGAGTAATTCCGATTCCGGCAGCGAAACCGACAATTGTTCTGAATTCATGTGGTTTTGAAATTAAAGTAAATCTTCCACTGGGTTCACCAACCAATAATTTATCACCAATATTATAATTTTTAAATAAATCTGAAGTCGGACTTTCATGGGAATTCACTTTTATTCCTAGAGCAATCTTTTTTTCGTACGGAGCCGAAGTCATTGAATAATCATTAATGACATCTACCCCATTCGATTGAAATTTTACACTTACAAACTGCCCTGCATCAAACTCAAAATTTTCTTTCAAATTCTCAGGAATCTCAAATTCGAGAGAAAAAGTATTTTTGGTCAGTTCTTCCTTTTTCGTTATTTTTAGCCAGTGAAACTGCGTTAGTTTCCCCTTATAGATTTGTTGTTCCATACTTCAATTCAAAAATAGATAAAAAATAATTATGAAGAAGATAATTTTATCCACGTTGGTGGTGTTTGCATTGGTAAGCTGCAAGAAAGAAAATCAAAAAATTGAAGAGAATACGGCTCCATCAGATTCTATATCGACACCTGCGCCGGTGGCGGCTGCCCTGAAAATGGTAACTCCACAACAGGCATCCGAATTTTTAAATACTAAAAATGACACTTTATATGTCACCAATTTCTTTGCAACATGGTGCGGACCTTGCGTAAGGGAAATTCCACATTTTAAAAATAAAATACAGGAACTGAACGGAAAACCAGTAAAAATTACATTCGTAAGTTTGGATCAGAAAGAAGTATGGAACTCTGAAGTTCCTCGTTTTGTGGATGAACAGGGAATTCGTAATCAAACGGTTTTGTTAGACGGACAGCTTTTGGATGGGAATTTTTTCAAAAATAATTTTAAGCAGTGGGACGGCGGTGCGATTCCGTTTACTTTCATGAGAAAAGGTAATAAAACTGATGAAACATTGGGAATGATAAGTGAAGAGCAGCTTAACGAGAAAATTGATGCTCTTTTAAAATAGACTTCAGACTATCATAATGTAAGACAAGTTTAAAATCCTCTGTTTACAGATGCTGATCGCGATTATCCTGACCGCGGTTTTTAATCT
>CBFGVN010000286.1:0-4626 GCA_965651845.1 uncultured Chryseobacterium sp.
TTAATAGATATCAACAAGAATAATTTATCAACTGTCAATATTCAGAACCAAAGCAAACTTCGTATGATAGACTGCGGGGAAAACCATCTGACAAGTCTGTATGCTCCGGGATGTCCGGATATGAGAATCATTTATTGTGATTATAATTTACTTACAAGCCTGAATACCTCGATATATCCTCTTTTAAACTCATTATATTGTAATAATAATTCTATTCAGTCTCTGGATCTTTCCCAAAATCCTGAATTTAATACAATAAATTGTACCACCAACGGAATGAGTTTTCTAAACCTGAAAAATGGAAAAAACCAACTCAACAATTCAACAGGCATTACTTATAACCCCAACCTTGTAATCTGCTGTGATGAAAGTGAATTGGCCATGATTCAGAATATGATCAATAGTGCTCCTGTCTTTTTCTCTACTTATCAGGCCACTACTTATTGCTCATTTACCCCGGGAGGAACCTTCTATACTGTTCTGGGAAATACAAAATATGATAGCAATAATAACGGCTGCGATGTTAATGATCTCAGCAAAGCATTCCAAAAATTCGATATTACCAGTGGAGCGACTTCCGGGAGTGTGATAGCCAATAACTCAGGAAATTATTCCATTCCGTTGCAAGCTGGAAATCATACTATTACTCCATTTTTTGAAAACCCGGGATATTTTAACGCTTCACCGGCAAGTTTAGCTGTTAATTTCCCTTCGCAAGCAAGCCCTTTAACGCAAAACTTCTGTCTCACAGCAAACGGCACCCACAATGATCTGGAAGTTGCTATTATTCCAGTGACAAATGCAAGACCTGGTTTTGAAGCAAAATATAAAATCGTTTACAAAAACAAAGGAACGGGAACACAATCCGGAACATTTTCATTTGATTACAACGATAATTTGATGAACTATATTACCTCAACAACAGTTCCGGCTTCGCAATCAACCGGTATTTTAAACTGGAATTTTACAAATCTTCTTCCATTTGAAACAAAAGAGATTACTGTAACGTTTATTTTAAATACACCAACACAAACTCCGGCATTAAACGGCGGCGACATTCTTCACTACACCACACAAGTGAACGGAGCTACGGATGACACACCGTTGGATAATACATTTACTTTAAACCAAACTGTTGTCAACTCTTTCGATCCGAATGATAAAACCTGCCTGGAAGGAACTTCCATTGCACAGGCAAAGGTTGGAGATTATGTTCATTACTTAATCCGTTTTGAAAATACTGGAACGGCAAATGCCCAGAATATTGTTGTAAAAGATATTATTGATACCTCAAAATATGAACTTTCAAGCTTAATTGCTTTGAACGGAAGCCACAATTTTATAACTCGGGTTACAGGGCCGAACGTTGTGGAATTCATTTTTGAAAATATCCAGCTTCCTTTTGATGACGCGAATAATGACGGATATATTTCATTTAAAATTAAAACAAAATCTACATTAAATCTTGGGGACAGTTTCAGCAATACTGCAAAAATCTACTTCGATTATAACGCTCCGATCGTTACAAATACCTATACAACAACAGTTCAGAATCTGCTTGCAACCTCGGAAGCGAATAAAGAAAACAGTGGTATCAGCATTTATCCTAATCCGGTAAAAGATGTTTTGAATATCCAATCGAAAACGGAAATTCTAAAAGCGGAAATCTACGATGCAACAGGAAGAATTTTATACTCATCTTCTGTAAAAGGAAATTCCATCAACGTTTCTGAACTTACAAAAGGAAATTATATCATCAGATTATTTACAAAAGATAAAACATTTACTCAGAAGTTTATTAAGAATTAATTGGGTTTAAATATTGATTAAAGACTGTCTTTTTAGGCAGTCTTCTTTATTTTATATAACCTAAATCATAATTTGTAATAAGTTTTTATCGTAAATTTATTCTAAGAAGTTAAAATTATAAAAATGGAATTTTTAAAGGATCATTCTATTCAAAATGAATTGCTGTTGATTTTCATTTCCGTTGTTCTCGGAATTCTGATTGGTGCCGAGCGGGAATATCGCAATAAATCGGCTGGGTTGCGAACCTTTATTTTGATATGTTTCGGATCTTGTCTTTTTACCATTCTTTCTATAAAAATCGGTGTGGATGATCCCGATCGTATTGCTGCCAATATCATTACGGGGATTGGTTTCCTCGGCGCAGGTGTTATTTTCAAAGGCGATAATAAAATCGACGGAATCACCACTGCGACGACTATTTGGGCAACGGCTTCCATAGGAATGGCGGTTGGCTCCGGATATGTTTATCTGGCTGCTTTGGGGACAATTCTTGTATTATTAATTTTAAGCTCACTCACCTCTTTTGAAAGAATTATCGACAAAGAACACAGAATCCGGGAATATAAAATTGCTGTTGTTAATTATCATGACATCGCTTATTGTGAAGAAATTTTTAAAAAGCATCATTTAAAATTCACAGTTTCGAAACAACAATATACACAGGGAAATCTTGCCACCTCCTGGATCATTACAGGCAGAAGTGTTAACCATGAAGCATTAATGAAAACCCTTATGGAAGATGAAAAAATTCTTGCTTATCAATTTTAAAGCAAGAAAATGTAAAGCAAATAATCAATTGTACTGTAAGCTAATGATTTAAAATTCACTTAAATCACGTGTTAAAAATTCACTATTGAGAGTTTACAATTCATTATTTTCATAACTCAAATCTCCCTTTTTCTTTGTAAATTGGGCAAAATTTTGATTATGACAAAAAAGATACTTTTATCTGTATTTCTTTTGCCGGCTGTGATGACATTTGCACAGCAATACGGAGGAATGTGGATCCCGACGGAGCTTAATGAAAAGGAAATGAAGGATTTGGGAATGAAAATCTCTGCAAAAGACATCTTCAATCCACAAAAAGCAAGTATAAAAGACGCCGTAGTACAGTTCAATGGGGGCTGCACAGCGGAAATTATTTCTCCAAAAGGGTTATTGCTTACCAATCATCACTGCGGTTACGGGCAGATTCAGGCGCATTCGACGGTTCAGAACGATCTTTTATCCAATGGTTTTTGGGCTAAAAATCCTGAAGGAGAGCTTCCGAATCCGGGTGTGACAGTAGATTTCATAGTTGATATTAAAGACGTATCCAATCAAATTTTAGAAGGAACAGACAACCTTACAGAACCTGAACTTTCAAAACAGATTGCTAAAAATATTGAGATTTATAAAAATTCTCAAAAAACAGAGCCATACCAGTCAATTTCTGTAAAATCAATGTATTACGGAAATAAATACTACGCTTACACCATCGAAACTTATAAAGATATTCGTTTGGTAGGAGCACCGCCGCAAAGCATCGGAAAATTCGGTTCTGATACAGACAACTGGGTTTGGCCGAGACATACGGGAGATTTCTCGATGTTCAGAATTTATGCCGATAAAAACAACAAGCCTGCGGAATATTCCAAGGACAATGTTCCTTATGTTCCAAAGCATTATCTTCCAGTTTCCATCAAGGATAAAAATGAAAATGATTTCACTTTTGTTTTCGGATTTCCCGGAAAAACAACGGAATACCTTCCTGCCATCGCGGTTGAAAAGATCATGACAGAAATTGATCCTGCAAGAATTGCAGTAAGAGACGTCGCTTTGAAGACATTGGACGAAAAAATGCGTACCGATGATGCAACCCGTATCAAATATGCTTCAAAATATGCTTCTGTAGCCAATTACTGGAAAAAATGGATCGGTGAAGTAGAAGGTCTGAAAAAATCAAACGCGGTTGAGAAAAAAGTAATGTACGAAGGTTCTTTAGTAGCTAAAAATCATGAAATTAAATCAACTTTAGATCAGTTAAACAAATTATACAACGACAGGCTCCTTTTGCTTTAAACAATGCCTATTACACGGAAGTTGTTAAAAATGCCGAAACTTTGAAGCTTGCCGGTGATTATTACACTTATATTACTGCAGTAGAGGCCGGAAGAATGGATGAAAAAGGCACTGCTGCCTTCAAAAAGAAGCTGGCTTCTTTCTACAAAGATTACAGCGCTGAACTGGACGCAAAAGTTACGGCCAAACTATTGGCTTTGTATGCCAACAAAACGGCTCCGCAATTTTTACCTGCAGGATTTGAAAAGTATAAAAACGAAGCCCAAAATATCCAGTCTTTTGAAGAAGTTTCCAAAAACTCGATCATTACTGGGAGATCCGAAGTAAACGGCGCATCTTTATCTCAGGATATAGACAAAGCATTTTCTAATCAGGATAAATTAATCAAATCATTGAAAAAAGATCCTGTTTATCAGCTTTATCTATCAATGAGAGATACTTATACAACGAAAGCCGACCCGCAATACGCATCACTGCAAACAAAAATTGATGCGCTTCAGAAGACGTACATGGCTCAGCAAATGGCGACGGATAAAGACAGAAAATTCTTCCCGGATGCCAATTCTACCCTTCGTGTAACGTATGGAAAAGTGAAAGGTTCTACTCCCAGAGACGCCGTTTCTTACAACTATCAGACCCATTTGGCGGGTGTAATGGAAAAATATGTTCCGGGAGATTATGAATTTGATGTTCCTAAAAAGCTGATCGATCTTTACAACAAAAAAGATTTCGGAATTTATAAAGATAAAACAGGTG
>CBFGVN010000287.1:0-4621 GCA_965651845.1 uncultured Chryseobacterium sp.
AATCAAAAATTTTTAATATCAATTTCAAAGCTTTTTATTTTAATTATAAAAAATAAGCACCCGTTTTCTGGATGCTGATTTTATGATTTGTTCATTATTTTTGCTTGGTAAACTCTAAATATTTATCGCCGCATTGCGTAAAATGCTCAAATTCATTCATCGAATTACCATAGTTCTGTATCGTGATTTTATCTCCATCGTACAATCCGCCGATTTCTCCCATTGAGATGGTAATGCCTTCCATCGCCTCCTCTTCTACTGAAGCATTTCCCGAAGCGATCACTTTCATTTTGTCTAAAATTTTAAAACTAGGTTTATCATCCACATTTTTAATTTCAATTGAAAATCTTCCACCATCACAGGTTTTTGCAATATATTTTCCTTCAACAAGAGTCTTTGCTGTCAGGCTTTCGGATTTTCTCCCATCAGCAGAATTTTCATCAGCAGAATCTTTCTTCACAGGGTTTGTTTTATGAACAGATTGCACACTGTCTTCGTTGGTTTGTGATACCACAGCAGAATCTTTTACATTTTTCTGATTTTTATGCTGATCTTTTTTACAAGAAATTACAGAAAGTCCCGCCAAAAGACAAAGGCCGATAAGGTTATTTTTAAACATAAGGTTTTCCTTTTTAATACAATTGCTTCCATCAAGAGCAATGCCAGTTTTGTCAACTAAAAATACCATAATTTTTCAATGAAAAAATAGTTTCCGTAAAATAATTTTAAAAATAAAAAGACCATGAATAAACATGATCTCTTTACTATTTGTTAAGCTTTATTTAAAACATTATTTTCCATTAAGGATAATATACTTTCACGACTTTCCCCAGCTTGTAAACTTCAATTTTATCAACAGGCCCTTCCGGGGAATAGTTCCATTCGCCGTCTTTCAAGCCGTTGATGTAATTTCCGTCTTCAATAATATTTTTATTATAATCAATTGAGTATTTTTTCTCGATCCAATAGCCATTTTTCACGTGATTATTAGCATTTCCTTTTAATTGATACTCAAAGCCGTTTTTCTCTTTTCCCCATTTTTTATCAATGGTCTGGGTCTCAAAATAATCCAGAAAAGCTCCGTCTTTCACCTGAAACTGAAGGTCTTTATTTGAATCCTGACCTTTTAAAACCAGCTGAACTTTATCCCCTTTTACTGCACAATGCCTTTGATAATTTTCCTCAGACTTTAAATCTTCAAAAACAATCATACTATTGTAAGGCTCACTGGATGTTTCATTAACTAATAAAACACACTGATAATTACCATCTTCATAATTTATTTTTGCATAATAAGATTTAAACGGAATATTATTAATCGTAAAATTTTTATAAGGATAAAACTGCAGCAAAGTATCATTGGAAGCTACAAAAATATCCCACATATAAGGTCTTTCCACTTCCCTTTGAAAAGCATTTTTAAGAATTCCCTTTAATGATTTTATGGTTTCTTTGTCTTCAATTTTTTTTCCGACAGCCTTTTGATCCACCGAATTGATGACAAAAGAATCCGGTAGTTTTTCCATTGTTGCTACCGCTACAGCCTGAGAAACTTCCGTTTTTTCAGGAACCGGAGTCTCCGACTTACAGTTTTTAACTTGAAGTAAAAAAAGCAGGCAAAAAATAAACTTCATTCTAAATTTCTTTTAAAGTTGGTGCAAACCCTTGAATATGCAAGTGGTCGTTGTGGTTTTTATCTTTGTCGTGGGTACAGTGATTTAGGATTTTTTCACTTTTTTCACCGTAGTTTTGCGACAGCATACTCTTCCAGCCAAACTTATACAAAGCATCATTAAATGTATTCTGTCTTGCCTCATCCAATCCCTTCCAGCCGGTTGCCTCACTATCATTGAAAAGGTCGGTCGTTCCTCCCTTTTTATCTGTTCGGAGATATCTTAAATCCCCATTCATTCCGTTTTTGTGAGACTTACTTCCGCCTACAGATTCTCCCTTTTCATTGCTGAAACCGTTGAATACAAAATCATCATAATTGCATTCCAATAACGCGCCAAACAACGCAGCCATCGTTACATCATTCATGTAATAGCGAACGGTATTGATGGTCATTGTAAATCCTACCGAATCTTTTTTGTAGGTGTGCTTCACTTTTCGGATATCAATCAAATAAATATTTTCGGTGTCTTTTCCAAGCTTGTCTTTATAAACACCGCCGTAATTCTCTTTTACTTTTACTAATTTATATTTTCCTAAATCATGGATATTTCCGGCACTGTCGTGGTAGAAATATGCGGCAACCTCTCTTTTTTCATTTTTAAATTTATACTGAATTTCGCCCGTACTCTGGATATGGTATTCCACGTCGGCATCGCCGATATTGGTAGCCTGACATTCATCGGTTTTTAAAACTTCTTTTATTTTCGCTAAGATCGTTTCCCTTGCAGCAACGTCGTTGGTAGAACCGTGCACAAGTCGTGTCACTTCCTTGAAATCGCCTTTATCTGCAACGGTATTCAAATCTTTTTCACTGCCGTCATTCAACAAAACTCCATGCTTCCAGTACCATCCGGCGGAACGTGTCGTAAGATCGAGATCGCTCAACAACAGATCCGGATCGGCCACAAGATCTTTTCCGGCATATTCCCCGAATCTTCTGTATCCTTTTTTCCTTGTGATCTGGATAAGCCCTCTTCCTCGGTATTTATACCCATCTCCACTGGCTTCGTCCCCGTTTTCCGCAATGTTTCTGTAAACGTAATTTCCTAATTTTTCAGGATTTTTAAAAAACTCGCTCGGATTTGAGTACAATCTCGGATGACTGTCTTTTGACCAGAAACTGTGCAAAGCCGTTTCAGTCGTATAATACAGATTTTCGTCGGCTCTTGAGAAATATCCCGTTTCTTTTGTGATCTGAGTTAAGAAAAATGCCTTCTTAACACATGTATTGATCTTGAATTCTTTTAAAGTTTTGTTTAAAGAAGCCAGGAACGTTTCAATCGTCGGAGATCCGAAACTATTGGTTCCCTTATCAAATAACTGAGCAACATCCGGATACATCAGCTTAAATTCTTCCACAGTAATCGGAGCTTCACATCTAGGGCATTTTTTTGCAATTTCGAAATAAGAGCCTTCTTTTTTCAGGAATTCTTCTTCATGCTTTTTAATATTTCCGGTACATTCGGCTTTTAACCAAAGGAATTCCGTTACTTTTTTAAAAACATCAAACGTTACTTCTTCCTCTTTGTTATAGACCTCCTTAGTGAGCGCTTTTACAATGGCTTCGGTTTTGGTGAATTTTTCCTGTTTGGCCAGTTCATCCTTAATTTTATTGGCAATAACTCCCGCAATTCTCTTTTTCTCCTCCGCTGTGGCCGTTTTATTAGTCCCACCGAATTTATACGTGTGTGTTCCGTCTTTTTTACCACTGAGCTTTTCCCGCCATTCTTTTAAAGTTTCATCGGATTTCGGGCGAAGCTTTATTTTAATTCTGGCTAAACCATTCTGTGCGGTTGCCTTTAAAGTTGTGAGTTCTGCGCCGTTTTCTTTAGCTTCCAGAACAGGTAAATTGGCATCTTTTGCGAGTAAAAGTTCTTCTTTTTCTTTAATGTTGATACTTACCTCCTTTCCATCCAAAAGCATTGTTTTAGCCACTACAAACACTTCTTCCTCCAATGGTGCGCTATTGATTGGTGTCATTACCGGGCCTAATTTATACAATGGGAAAGAAATAGATTCTCCTTTTTTGTAGGACGTTTTGGTAAGGGCATTTTTTATATCATCGGACTTTACATATTTTTTATCCTTTTTCACTGCCGGATTTACCTTTCCTTTGATGATGTTGGCGATATTATCTTTGTTGATGTTATTATTGTCCTTCGCGAAGGTATATTTATGCTGTCCATCCGCTTCATCCGTTTCTTTGGTGAATTCTTCTTTGGCAAAAAAAGCATCCAGAAGAGCTTCCGTTTTCGGTTCTTCTACGACACTTGTTGTTTTTCCTTCAGGCTTTTGAGCTGTTGGCTTTTGTTCCGGTTCTACGGTTCCTTTGGTTTCCTTTACGGCTTCTGGTTTTTGTGAGTTATCTCCTACTCCTTTTTCTTCTTTTTTCGAAGCGGGTTGTTCTTCATTAGTCTTTGCCGGTGTATTATTTTGATTTGAATTTGAGGATTTTGAGTCAGATTGCGGCTGTTGCACAGGTTCTTTGTATTCCGGATTTTGAACTTCTACATTACTGGTAGCATGTTTTCTATCTTTATAATATTCTACAGTTACGTAAAATTCCAATTTCTTAGGATCTTTTTCTCTACCCGCAGCTTTTTGCATTAAAACTTTCGATAAAGCAAATTCAGCGGTTGCCGTTCCTGTCCTGTCAACTAAAACCTCTTTGCTGTCGACAAAAAGGTTCTTACTATCATGTCCGTCACCTGTTGCATCATCTTCCCAAAGGGTAAACAATAATTTTTTACCCGTAAGATTCATACATTGGGCTTTGGCCACTAATTTATCATTATAACTAAACGTTGTCCCTTTCGAATCATCGGCATAGTGCAATTCAACCTTATCGATTTTCGGAATTCCGACTGGCTGAGGGGTAATATCAATAGTGGTAGAGCCTTTTCCTTCCGGCTCGTGGACCAGACGGTGCCGCCGCCTGTGACCACGA
>CBFGVN010000288.1:0-4607 GCA_965651845.1 uncultured Chryseobacterium sp.
AAATGAGCTCAAACAATTGCTGCGATCGGGGCTAATTGACAATTCACTTATTGACAATTCCCATTTTTAAACCAAAATATTCAAGCTTGAAGGCTGAACTTTGATATGAATCGGAGATTTTATCTTGTTGAATTCCCCGTCAAGATGCCAGTTTTTAGTATTGACTTTAAATTCTATTTCAGAAACAGGGAGATACGTTATATAATCATCATCCTTTAGCTTTTTTGTAAACATCCTGAATGCAAAAAGCGGAGAATAGGTCAACGGAAACTTTTTAACCAATACCATATCTACCAAACCATCACTTTTACTTGCATTTGGGGCAATGTAAGCATTGTTACCGAATTGGCGGGTGTTTGCGATATTCAGCATTAAATATTTTCCGTTGTACTGTTTATATTGCTCATCAAAAAATTTAACCTTTATCGGCTTATACTTGAAAAAAGTTTTAAGAGATACTTTAATGTAGTTTTTAAAACCACGGTTCGTTTTTTCAAATTCTTTCACTACTTTACCATCAAATCCTGTCCCTGAAACATTGATGGAAAGCCTTCCGTTCACAGTAAAAGTATCTATTTTTCTAGATTTTTTTGCTTTAATTTTTTCCAATAATTCATCCAGATTTTTACTGAACTGTGTTTCATTAGAAAATCCGTTTCCTGAGCCCGCCGGAAAAATAGCAAGAATTTTTTCTGTATCAATAAGATTTCGAGCTACGGTTGAAATTGTACCGTCTCCACCAATAGCAACAAAAATATCTACATCATTAAAATGCTTTTGAATGAAATCATCCGTTCCCAAAATAGATTCTGAAATATAATACTTAGGCTCTTTTACCTTAGTTTTCAGTTAATTGAGAAACGGTTGATAATTTTTCTTTGCCGAAAAAGGATTGATAATAAAGGCTACTTTTTCCATTGCCGCAAAATTAAAAAATGCTGTCTGATTTGGAAGCATTAATATTATTTAATTTTCATTCTTTCTATAAATTCAGGTTGCAAAGTGCCTTTGAGATCCTCAAAAGGAATGAGAATGATGAGATCTCCGATATCATAATTGCGGGTAATTTCGTTCACATTGTAATGAAAGTAGAGATTATTATCGTCAAAATAAAAATTATGTGTAAAAGGAATGGACGCATTCGCCAGCAATCTATAGCCTTCCTGATCATATTTTTTCATCTGCTGCATCATCGTTGTTTTTTCCAGATTGGTTTTCAGGTATTGCAAAAGCTTATCTTTCGGAATAGATGTGATGTCTGAAAGCTGCACCTTTTTATTATTCCTTAAGTCAAAAACTTTCTCGTTATAATGGTAATTGTCTCTTTTTCCCAGAAAACAGCTTTCATAATATTGAATATACAGATAATCATTTTTATTCATTCTCAGGTTCATTTGCGAAATATTTTCCCACTCCTGTCTGCTGATAAGATTGGAATATTTTTTATCGCATTTCAGACTATTATAAAAATTATACTTTTTATTTTCTAAATATTTTTTTAATCCATTTTTAGAATAATCTGTAATTTTTTTATCAGAATAAATACTATCGCGAAGCTGGTTGTCTTTTAAATTAGGAAACAGAAGAAGTTTAGAAGAATACTTCATCATCACCGAATCGAAAATCTTTGCAGAATCTTCTTCTATCACAGAATCGATCAGAAACTTTGAAGATATATCTGCAGAAGAGTTTTCATTTTTAAATCCGGTTTCTTTACATCCGAAACTTATAAAAACTATTGCAAACATCCCTATGAAACCACTCTTTTTCATCTCTAAACTTTTTGTGCTATGTTTTAAAACTCAAAAAATGTTCCAAAATGAATAAAAAAAGCTCCCAACCGGAAGCTTTTAACTTATTTTATCATTGAATTTTCATTCTTTCTTTAAACTCCGGATTGAGAGTTCCCTTCAGTTCTTCCCACGAAACCGGGATGGTAATATCTCCCGCTGCAAAGGCTGTGATTTCGTAAGGACTGTAATGGAAATATAGATTTTTTTCGTCGAAATAGAAATTTTCCGTTGCCGGAATGACCTCTACCAAAAGCATATCCGAATTGTTTATTTTACCTTTATCATCCGTCGCTCCACTGTTGATTTTATTGATATTTTTCATCAATAACGTCTGTAGTTTATTTTCCGGCATGGTAGTAATGTCTTTCAACACCAGTTTTTTGTTGTTTTTTAAATCAAAAACTCTCTCAGAAAACCCATAATTATCATGAGCTCCGCCTTCGTACGAACCCCATGCATATTCGATATGCAGATAGTCGTTGATATTGGATTTCATATTCATCCCCGAATCCGAATACCATTCCTGAGAATATTTTACATCGGATAACCAGTCTTTAGAATCTTTTTTAACATTATTAAAATATTCATTTTTATTTTTATCAACTAGAGCCTGAATCCCGTTTTTCGAAAAATCCTGAATATTTTTGTTTCCAAAATAGATACTATCGAGCAATGTTTTGTCCTTAATGGTCGGGAAAATCAACATTCTGGAGCTGAATTTTAACTTTAAGGAATCATTCAACATGATTGAGTCGTTTACCTTGACAGAATCTACAGCAAAGGTTTCCGGTTTTGCGGCTTCGGTCTTGTCGGTATTTGAAGTCGTGCTTTCAGTCTTTTTACAGGCTGAAAAAGTTAGTAATGAGGAAAATGCAAAAACAGCAATTGTATTTTTCATAAATTTGATTTTCCTTCTTACATGCAAAAACCATTCAAAAATGAATGGTTTGAAAATTATTTTTAAAATTTTATATAACTTATTGTTTTCTCACAAGGCTGATAACCTGGTTTTCCTGTTTTGAAGCTACTCCCCAAATCTGTTTGAAAGCAGGATAATATTCCTTCGGATAATCCGGGCTCATTACTTTTGTAGTAGAAATCACCTCTATTTTGTTACCTTTCTGTTCTGCGACATAGCTGTATTCGATTTCTTTATCATCTGTGACGATCTTTTTGTTTTTTGGCATCTCCTCGATCACGTATCCTTCGGGAATTTCCAATACAATTTTTTTAATTCTTGTGAAAGGCGAAGTAAAGTCGATCAAGTATTTTCTTTCTTCTGTCTGGTCAAATTCATTAGAATTCTTATTTAAAAACAGCATCGGATTGATGATCATTTTTTTCCCGATTTTATCAATCAAATTGTCTGAAGAGAATTTCATTGTACTTTCAAAGTCTCCGTTATCAAAAACTTTTGAATCGATGTTGGTGAAATCTATAGCAAAATTTTCTTTGTACTGCTTCTTATATTTCTCAGCATTATCGTCATAATTTTCTTTTGCAAACATCGCATACGTTCCGGTATCCTTATCAGAATATGTCCCGGAAATACTTCCGTCGTTATTGATTTTGGCGTCTGCCGTAAGATAGGTGAAACTTGTTTTTGCATTCACCATCGACAACTGCTGAACTTTTTCTTTTGAAATTAAGATTCCAAATTGATTCCAGTCTCTCGGAGGCAGCTGATCCATTGAAGATTGCCTTGCTGTGGCATCAAACAAGTGGAAACCATCTTTTGTCTGAAAAGCAGCAATCACAAAATTCATATTGGAAATATTGGGTGATGCAATATTAATCAACCCGTTACTCACCGTTGAAATTACAAGAGGATCGGCCTTAATACCAGCTTCACGAAGCATCATTACCAGGAAAAGATTCATTTCTGCGGCGTTTCCGGTTTTTGTTTCAAGCATTTTTTTGATGCCGTCTTCCACATAAATCCCTCTGTCTTTATTCCATGTAAAAGTATTTTTTACATAGTTGAAAATCGCATTCGCTTTCTCATTTTCGTCATTTATTCCTGAAATATTCGCAGGCATATTTTCTTTTGCCAGCTTTATTTTTTTTAATTCACCTCCGAAATCTTCATTTTCGTACAATCTCTGTTTGATTTGCTCCCATGATGATGAATACAGCTTAAGCTCCCTGAAATTCGTAGAATGCAGCTCTGCGCTTATTTTCGTTCTATAATTTCTATCATTATTAACAAATTTTTCAGTTTTAAAACCTTTTACATTATCATATCCAAATCTGTATGTTCTATAGCTCATCCCGTACATCATTTTTTCAGTTACCTCCCTATATTTTGGATTGAGAGAACCCGTATAATTCACATTATATGAAATATTTGAAGGACTGTCCAAAACATATTCCGTGTACAGTGACGGAGTGTCTGTTTCGATTAGAATCTCAGGAACAATAAATAAAAAGGGCGAAGTAACTTCGTACTGATACTCGATAATAGAACCATTTTTCACGTTCGGAAAAGCAAATTTTGTGATCGAAACATATTTGCTTTCTTTACTTTTATATTTAGAGCTTTTATCAACCTTTGTTGCAACTGCGGCTCCATTTTCCAGATTATAGGTGAAAGCCTTCATTTTAGAAAGCGTTTCCTGGTCGCTGCCACTGCTTTGGTAAAGAGGGATTTCAAGATTCAACCAATCTTCCGCTTTATCTTTATCATAAATTTTAACTCTGTAAAAAGCTTTTTTAATAAGATTTCCTGTATTGTAATCAACACTAAAATGTAAAGATTTATATAAAATTTCCGCAGGTGCATTTTCATCTAAAGCCGATTTTTGCTTTGATAAA
>CBFGVN010000289.1:0-4600 GCA_965651845.1 uncultured Chryseobacterium sp.
TGAAAAGATACGTATCTCTTTAAAATGATCCGTATTGATAAATTTTCTGAGAACAGCCGTCCCGAAGGAACCCGTTCCGCCTGTGATAAGAAGTGTTTTATCTTTAATCTGCATATGTGTTTTTATTAAAGTTTCATGTTATAGAGTTTTTCCCAGACTGCAATGTTGTAAAGTCTCCATTCCAGATCCCGATCCGCAATAAAGGTATATTTCTTTTTTGAAATTTCCTGTATTATTTTTGAATTATTAATGGTTTCCAGGATTTTTTCAGATCGCGGCCACCAGTGATTAACAGGTGGATTAAGTCCGATTTTCCGGTTATTATATGTAACTTCGTCGGGTAAAAATTTTTCAAGATTTCGTCTTAAAATATATTTTGACCAGCCATCCCTTATTTTATAATTGTTATTAATTGATAATACTGTTTCTACAAATGTATAATCTAAAAAGGGTAATCTGGACTCGATAGAAAAAAGCATCGAATTTTTATCTTCTATCCTTAAAATATCCGGAAGAAGGAAATGGAAAATTTCGTTTTTCTGAAGTTCAAAAATTTTTTTATACGATTTTGTAAGTTTCTTTAGTTTAGAAAAGTTTATAATGCCAAGATACTTATTCTTTAAAATAGTCCCTCTCCTTTTCAATCTAAACTTCCTTACAAAATAGCTTGAAAAGTAAAAATATATTTTCCCTGCTTCTAGAATAGAAATATCATAATGGCTTTTTACTTTCTTTAAAAATTTCAGATTTGAGATAAAATCATGATTTCTTAAAAAAGCAGCGGTATACCTGCTATATCCTAACAAAATTTCGTCAGCGCCCTGTCCGTCAAGGAAAACTTTTACGCCTAACTTATTGGCTTCCTTCATCAGGAAATTTTGCATGAACACCGACAAATCGGCAAAAGGTTCTTCATGCATAAAAATCACGTTTTCAAGATCATGCCTGAATTCGTCGGATTTAGGAACTATAATATCATGATTTACATGAATTGTTTCTGCAATAAGCTTTGCCAGCTTACTCTCATCATCTTTTTCATCCAATGATCCTACTGTAATGGCTGTAAAACCACAATTATTCTGCTTATCTATGATTTTATTGGCAATTGTGGTTACATACGGGCTGTCTAGTCCTCCGCTCAGTGCACTTCCAATTTTTACGTCTGATCTTAATCTTATTTTGATAGATTCTTCGAATTTTTTTTCAAAAATTTCAATAGATTCCTCTAGGTTTAATTTATTTATCTCTTTTTTAAACTCAATATCATAATATTTATAGATCCGGAATTCATTTGTTTTTAGGTCATAAATAAGATTATGAGATGCTGGTAATTTTAAGATTCCTTCGAAAAAAGTTTCATTAAAATGACCTGTCAAGTTTACAATCAGATACTGTAATAATATCTGGATATTCACCTTTTCTACTTTTTCAATTTCAAGTATGGGTTTAATTTCGGATGCAAAGACAAACTTATTATCGTTACTGAAATAATAGAAAGGTTTTATCCCAAAACGATCTCTTGAGCAAAATAATTTATTATTCTTAGAATCAAAAATTACAAAAGCCCACATTCCATTAAACTTCTTCACGCATTCTTCTCCCCAGCAGTCATAAGAAGCAACTAAAACTTCCGTATCTGAAGTTGTATTAAACGAGTATCCTTTTTCTTTAAGCTCTTCTTTGAGTTCAATATAATTATAAATAACCCCGTTAAAAACTAAAACATATTTATCTTTAAAATGAAAAGGTTGATTTGCAGATTCACTCGTATCGATGATAGATAATCTTCGATGTCCGAATCCTAAATTTTCGTGGACAAAAAAACCTTCGGCATCCGGACCTCTATGTGACATTTTATCTGTCATTTTTCTTAGAGTTTCCTCCTTTACCGGTGTTTTGTCTTTGTATATCAGTCCTGCTATTCCGCACATATTATTTTTGCCTTAAGCCTTCTTTTTCTTCAAAAGATGGATAGTTTATTAAAACGGCTTTATATACACCTTTAAATACAAACAAACTACCTGCTGCAACTCCAATAATTCCGTGCTTGTCTATTACTTGTTTAATATCATTCAAAGAACCTGCTCCTCCTAATACTGTAAGTGGAAGTGATATTTTTTCTCTTATTTTATCTATTAATGAAAGGTCATACCCCTTCATTACACCATCCTGATCAATAGAATTAATAATGATTTCTCCAGCGCCCAACCTTTGAGCGTCTTCGGCAAATTTAAACGGATTAATTCCTGTAGCTTTTTTTCCATTATGAGTATACACTTCATATCCGCCGAATAGCTTTTTTTTAACATCAAGAACTACAATCACACTTTGAGAACCTACCCGGTCTGCAATCTGAGTGATCAATTGTGGGTTTTGAAGAACAGCTGAAGAAAGGGCAATTTTTTCAATTCCCAAACCAAAAATCTTCTGCGCCTGTTCAACAGTTTTTACCCCACCTCCATAGCAAAGCGGCATTCTGGATTGATTTGCTATTCTTTCAATTAAGCTATAATTAGGTTCTAATCCTTTTACCGTTGCATCGATATCAAAAATGGCAAGTTCGTCTACTTCTTTCTCATTAAATATCCTTACTGCATTAATAGGATCTCCGACGTATTTCGGATTTTTAAAATTTACCGTTTTTACAAGTCCATTGTCCTGTATCAGAAGACTAGGTATAATTCTGGGTCTTAACATTTGTGTTTAAAACATTTAAAGTTTTGCAAAATTGTGCAATAAAATTTCACCATAATGATGGCTCTTTTCCGGGTGAAATTGTATTCCGTATTTATTTTCGTGATGTGCGGCTGAAGCAAACTCGCCACCATATTCGGTAACAGCCATTATATCCTCGTTATTATTGCAATGAAAATAATAGGTATGTAGAAAATAAAAAATAGAGTCTTTTTCTAAACCTCTGAATAATTCAATATCCTTTACAGGCTTTACATCATTCCATCCCATATGAGGCAGCCTTGTTACCTGATTAATTTTTGTTTCATCAAATTTTTTGACTGTGGCATCAATCCATTTCAGTCCCTCCAGTTTTCCTTCATCACTATTGTTTGCCATCATCTGCATTCCGACACAGATCCCGATTACCGGTACTTTTTTATCAAGCACCAATTCGTCGAGTTTATCTCTCATTCCCGAATTATTCAATTGAGTCATTGCGTGATCAAAATGTCCTACACCCGGAAGAATTAATTTTTGTGCATCTTCCAGATCGTCTTTTGTTTTTGCAATTTTTACGGGGACATCTACTCTTTTGTACACATTCACAAAGGCATTGATGTTTCCGACCCCGTAGTCAATAATCGTTATCATCTGAATAATCTTTTTTCAAGTCCAAATTTCCTCATTGCCTGAGCGCCAATGCCTATCAGTGATCTTTTGTTTTTATAATCGTGGTAGGTCTTATTTTCGCCCTCAAATAATTTTTGAAGTTCCTCAACAGTAAGGTCTAATTTATTAGCTACATACTCAAATTCTTTCTGTAGAAATTCTTCAGAAAGCTCTGGTCTGGAAACTCTGTCCAGCGCTTCTTCTCTGGTCATCTGACCTGTAAGAATAAGACTGGAAAAATGTGCTTTCCTTTTCTGATATCCGAATTTTTTTGGCATCCAATAATCTTCAAAGAATCTTGTAAATCTCGATTCATGATGTTTATGCTGAAAACTTTCCCATCCATATTTATCGAAAAGCATTTTCTCGACATCTTTTTTAATGTATGGCAGACAGTTTAATGGTTTATAAACCTGCATTCCTAAAACATATTTATAATACAGCTTATAGCTCATGATATCTACGATAGGAAAAGTTTTAAGTTCTCTTTTTCCGAACTTTTTGTGGATATCCAATATAAGCGTTTTATCAATCCCAGGATATGCTCCCCATTCTTCAGGCTCTCTGCAGCATTCTGTTGAATAGTTTCCTCCTGTAAGAACATATTTAATTTTATTCTTCTTGGCAAATTTATACAATCCTGAAAAGAATGCGATATCCTGAGGCATATCCTGATCCGCAATCTGAGATTTCAGGAATGCAACCTGCAGATCTTTCATTTCTTCCCAATTGATAACTTCTGTATATAAATCGAGATTTAGGCCGTTTACCAATTTCTCAATATTACTTACCGCGCGGTCTGTATTCCAGCCTGCATCTACATGGAAAATAAGAGGTCTCAATCCCATTATTTCCTTTGCAACATAGGCAGCATAAGAGCTGTCCAGTCCTCCACTAAGCCCAATAATACAGTCGAAATCCCTGTTTTTACCGTCTTTTTTGATTTTCTCAGCTTCCTGTTCGAGTTCTTTTAAACCTCTTTCATCTGTGTGCCAAGTTGGCAATATATTTTCAATATAATTGATATAGTAATCACTTTCACCTTTTTCATTAAAAACAATATTAGGATCTGTGGTATCCATAATTGTTTTTGTACAAATTTGATAAGGTCTTGTTTCTTCCATAAGTGTTATTTTTCTACTTCCTTTTTCATTGAGCTTAACAGACCAATAATGTATTGATCATAAAACGTGTCAAAATTAGTTATTTTATTTTTTTCAAGTTCTTTTTTTAAAACAGGCTCATTGGTGCGATA
>CBFGVN010000290.1:0-4592 GCA_965651845.1 uncultured Chryseobacterium sp.
GTAGATTGAACCTACTTTGTCTTCAATCTTATCCTTATCGTAAGTAATCGTGTTTACTTCTGCTTTTGTATCTTTTACACTCATTTTGAGAATATTAATTTTATTTAAGTTCGCAAATTTACGAATTATCTTTGAATTTTGAAAGTCGCTGCCGGCGGAGGTGTTTGAAGTGCCGCACTATCCCTCTGGATCTGCATTGCCTTCTTCTCTGCATCTACCTGATCTTTCATCTGTTGTTCTGTTTTTGCCTTTTCCGCGTTCTTTGCTTCCAGCTTTTTTTGTCTTTCTGTTAAGGCTGCAATTCTTGCTTCCGTTTGTTTTTTAACGACAACAAAATCCTTTTTTTCTTTTTCAAGTTTTTCTCTGATGTCTAAAGCTGTCTTCGCAACATCGGTATTCGGCATTTCTTTTTCGATCTGTCTTGTAAAAGCCAACGCACTTTCAATACGCTCGTCTTTAAGATCATAAACAGATTTTGTAGCCAGTTCGTAGCGGGATTTTACGATGTAATCATAAATTTTAGGACGAAGTTTTGTACTTGGGAAATCTTCCAGTACATTTTCCAAAGCTACGTTGGCAGCCTTGTAATCTCCCATACTGAAATATTGTCTTGCATTTTCGTAAGATTTAAACTCCAACTTATAAGACAATTCTTCGATAAGGGTATTGATGTTTTTAGATCTTTCCGAATTCGGATAATTGTTCAAAAAGTCCTGAAGCTCATTAATCGCCAGTTCCGTACTAGACTGATCCAGGTTATAATCCATAGATCCTTCATAGTAGCATAAAGCCGACATATAAGCTGCCTCCTCCTTTCTGCTATCCTGAGGAAAACTTATGGAAAAGTTTTTAAACTGGTGACCTGCCAATTTATAGTTTTTGTCGTAATAATTTGCATATGCAGAATTAAAAACCACATTCGGAGCATCATCCGTTCCTGCCACAAGATTCGGAAGCCTGTCATAAAGCGCCAAAGCATTCTTCCACTTCTTTTTAGCAAAGTTTTCATTAGCTGCTTTCAAAATGAAATTCTTATCAGCACTTTTCATCGCTTTTTCCTGCTGACTCACGCATGACGCCACTACAGATACAGCAAAAAGACCTAAAATATATTTTTTCATATAAAAATTCAACAGTTTTCGGATTATACAGCCGATTTACTAATTTGCAAAAATATAACTTTTTTGCCAATAGATTTTTTTTTATGATTATTTAACGTAATTTTAGTCTGCAGCGTATCCCAAAATTGCAAAAACACTCATTAAAAGATTCATCCTTACTTTTCTTTCTGCTTCTTTCGTGTAAGTTTCCTCATTTTTATTCGGAACATACAATTCATAAAAATTTCTGTTGCGGATAACGAATAAAGTAGAACCGATAATCGTAGTGAGAATATCTTCCGGTTTTGGAGTGAAGGTAAAAACTCCGGAAGCGACACCTTTTTTAATGACTTCATCTAATTTTTTAACAAAAAGTTGATAAAAATCCAGTAATTCATCCTTTAAATTGTCGGTGTGACGAAGTTCCTGGGTGACAAATCCATGAAAATAATTATATTTAAATAACTGAGCTACAATATATTTAATAATTTCCTTCATCTGCATCTCCGGTTTTCCGTCTTTGATCGTATCTGCAAATTCTGAAAAATTTTCCCTGGTTTTCAATACCCTGTACTGATAGAGGTAGGACATCATTTTTTCTTTGGAACCAAAATAATAAGAGATCATCGCAACGTTGATATTGGCTTTGGAACAGATGTCTCTTACGGATGTGCCTTCGTAACCTTTTTTTGCAATCAGCTCTTCGGCTATGTCTAAAATGTGGATTTGTTTTTCTGTAAATTTTTTCTTCATGAAGTGTACTTTGAGTAAAGTTAAGAAATTTTTAACAGATTTATAAACGTTTGTTTAAGAAATTTACGTTAATTCTAAATTAATAGTATTTTTGAAAATGGAATTTTTTGATTTTCATCATCATAAAAAAAACATTTCTTACGGAATCTACAACCTCGACTGGAAGGACATTCCGAAAGACACCCCATATTCAATCGGCATTCATCCAAAAGATATTGATGTAAACAATCTTGAAAATCAGTTCAATTGGCTGCAATCAAATATTACAGAAAATTGTTTTGCGATCGGAGAATGCGGATTGGATTCTTTTGCAGAGATTGACCAGAAAATCCAGGAAGATGTTTTTTTAAGGCAGATTAACATTTCGAATGAAGTAAAAAAACCTGTGATCATTCATTGTGTACGAAAATTTTATGAAGTAATTTCCTTTAAAAAATTCGCCGAACAGCCGATGATCATTCATGGCTTTAATAAAAAACAAAGTATTGCGGAAGATCTGCTTAAAAATAATTTTTATCTGAGTTTTGGAAATGCCGTTTTGTATAATTTATCTTTGCAAAATACTTTGAAAATTACTCCTTTAGACAAAATCTTTTTGGAAACAGACAATGAAGATTTCAATATCGAAGAATTGTACCGGAAAGTATCTGAAATAAAGGAAATTTCTCTGGAAAATTTAAATAAACAAATCTTAGAAAATTTAGAGACAATAAAAAATGGATAAATATTGGCTGGAAAGAACGGAACTTCTTATCAAAGAAAAAGGATTGGAAAAGTTGAATAAAGCGACAGTTCTTGTTGTCGGTTTGGGTGGAGTGGGTTCTTTCGCTGCCGAATTTCTGGCAAGAGCAGGAGTCGGAAACATGACAATCGTCGATGGAGACACCGTCGATATCACCAACATAAACAGGCAGTTACCCGCTTTACACTCCACTGTAGGAATGCATAAAGTAGAAGTGGTTGCCGAAAGACTTTTAGATATTAATCCGAAACTTAACTTAATCAAAATCAATGAGTTCCTTAATCCTGAAAGAATGCATCAGATTTTAGATGAAGGAAAATTTGATTATATTCTTGACTGTATCGATAGTGTAACACCAAAATTAACCTTATTAATCGCTGCAAGAAGAAGAAAAATAAAGGTGGTAAGTTCTATGGGCGCCGGTGGAAAAAGCGATCCGAGCAAGGTGATGGTAAGAGATCTGAGTAAAACCCACAATTGCTATCTTGCTAAACAGGTGAGGAAAAGACTGAAAAAAGAAAAAATAAATAAAGGAATTCGCTGCGTTTTTTCTAATGAGCTTCAAAATGAAGACAGCTTGAAAATGACAGACGGAACCAATTATAAAAGATCTTTTTACGGGACGATCAGTTTTATTCCCGCGATTTTTGGATTATATGCGGCGGCGGAAGTTATTAATCATTTAATTAAAAAAGATTAAAATTTTATGTATTAAAGATGCTTCGAGAGCCTCGGCAAGACATTCCTAATACTAACTGTTTTATTATAGTGTCAGATTTCCAGCAATGTCTTGCCGAGCCTGTCGAAGGAAGCATCCGTATAAAATTAAAAACAAGAAAAATCCCCTTATATTTACACTCCGTAATGACAAATTTCAAATATCCCAAAGCCGAAAAACTCAAAAAAAATACTGAGATCACTTTACTTTTCGAAAAAGGTAAATGGAAAACGAATGGGAGTTTGAGAATTATTATCCTTAAAAACAAGCCGACAGTACCGATCGAAAGTACAAAATTTGCGGTTTCCGTTTCTAAAAAATATTTCAAAAGGGCTGTTCACAGAAATCGTATAAAAAGACTTTTAAGAGAATGTTACCGTTTGAATAAAGATCTTTTTAAGCAAGCTTTTGGAGACAAGACAATGGCAATGCTTTTTTGGGTTTCTCCGGAGATGCCGGAAAAATTTCAGGATGTGGAAGCACAGTTTGTAAAACTTTGTCAGACCCAGAAGAAGTCTTGAATTCGTTATATAATCATTATTTATTATTTCAAAATATAACATAAGCATCTATGTAAATCCGTGTAATCTGTGGTTAAATAAAATCTGCTTAATGTGCAAAATCTGCGAGAGAAAACAACCACAGATTACACGGATTCGCACAGATGATTGAAGATATTTTTTACTTTTTTAAATAAATCTGTAGAATTTATTTTTTGTAACTTTAAGGAAACAAATCTGAAAATTAATATGTTAGACAATGTTCCTTATTTACCTTATATTATAAGTGCTTTTATTGGCATCGGTCTGGCTGCAGCCAGCGGTTTCCGGGTTTTTCTCCCGATGTTTGCCGTAAGTTTAGCATCTTATCTTCATTGGATACCCATGAATGAGCATTTTGAATGGCTTGCCGGGCTTCCAACATTGATTACGACAGGAATTGCAACCATCGTGGAAATTCTTGCGTATTATATCCCTTTTGTCGATCATTTGCTGGATACGGTTTCGGTTCCAATGGCTACTGTTGCGGGTTCTGTTCTATTTGCAAGTCAGTTTGCAGATTTAGGAACCTTTCCGCAGTGGGCACTGGCTCTGATTGCAGGAGGCGGAACGGCAGCGACCATAAGTTCGGGATTCGCAGGAATCCGCGCGGCATCGACTGCTACCACGGGAGGATTGGGAAATTCTGTTGTGGGAACTACTGAAACTGCAGGTGCGGGAATTATGTCTGTTTTGGCAATGGCAGCTCCCATTATTGCTGGGATTTGTGCAATTGCATT
>CBFGVN010000291.1:0-4592 GCA_965651845.1 uncultured Chryseobacterium sp.
TAAAAACGATATATATTTTCCTGAAAGCTGATCAGCAGCGTTTAAAAAAGATGTTAAAAATGTAGATTATAATATATATGATACAGGCCACTTCGCCATGGAAGAAGAAGGTGAGGCAATCATCGAAAAAATCCGCAGCTTCATGAAGAAACTAGAAAAATAATGCATTTGTATAAAAAATAAATTATGAATATAAAATTCAAAGAATTAACTTTCTTTTTAATCATATTGGGTGCAGTCAATATGTACGCACAACAGATAAAACTGTCTTTCGAATTATCAAAGGATAATAAAGCTATTTTTTTAAAGCTCCCTATGGAAAATCAAAAGGACAGTCTGCTCTTTTTTTTCGACACCGGAGCAGGTACAACTTTGTTAGATAAAAAAATAGCAGAAAAATATAATCTTAAAGCTAACTATCAAACAGAAGTGACCGGAGCCGGAGGTAAAAAGCTTTACGATATTATGACCAACCAAAAAATATTTTTTGATAGAAATCAATTTGTAGATAGTATAAATATTGTTTTAGATGACTTATCAAGACTCAATACATTCTATGAGAAAAAGTTTGACGGAATCATTGGTGCTGCGATTTTAGCGAATTATCTTACTAAAATTGATTTTGAAGCAAAGACCATGGATCTGTACAAGTTCGATGATCTTCTAGATTATAATAGCTATGAAAAGGATTCCTTTTGAGTTTTTCTCTGGCATCCCTAAAATTCCAATTACCTTTGAACTAAGAAATAATGAAAAACTTTCAGGTGACATACTATTTGACAGCGGTGCAAGACTTACACTTCTGGTAAATACACCTTATCAGGAGAAAAATCATCTACTAAATAAGATCGATGAAAAAATTTCGTACAGCAGTCGCAATCTGAGCAATAATACGAATTACACTAAAGGACTTATTAAAAGTATTCAAGTAGGTAATACTACAATTAAAAACAAAAATTTAGCGATTTCTTTATCTTCGGATAAACAGGGCGTCAGTTCTTTAGATAATCTTTTAGGCATCTTGGGGAGCGAGATCATTAACAGGTTTAATTTTATACTTGATTACAAGAATAAAAATCTTTATTTAAAGCCAAACAACCTTTTTCATAAGGATTTTGAAAAATTAGCTAAACCTATATCTTTTGAGTATAGCGACGACAGAAAGGATATTATCATATCAAATGTTATGGAAAATACCGATGCTTATAAGAAAGGCTTGAAAAAAGGTCAGAAAATTATATCGATCAATAATATGGTGGGTAAAGACATTTATACATACGACCAATTGCTTCAGCGAAATAGTAGAAAAATAATACTCAAATATGTAGATAGCGATAATCAAATTAAATCGGTAAAAATTAAATTAAAAAATTAAGATAAAATCGGTTTATATATTAAGGGTAATTTGTACTGTAAATAAAAAATAGCCTTGACCGTTTGTGGTCAAGGCTACTTACTTTTATATACAATTTGTATTAACCCAAAATTTATTTCCATAAACTTTTACAATTAAAAACAAAATCATATAGACAGGTAAATATATAGAAATTGCCAAGAATAAAAAGTCATAAATGAGAATTAATTGAATTAAAAAACCATATGAATAACTACTATCTTGTAAATTGTAAAGTATTTTAAGGTGATTTCAAAATAAGATTTTTCTTCATTGATATTGTCATTAATTTCAATTATTTTATTGTCACTGCTAAAAAATCACAATTGGCAAACGTCAAAACTCGACGTATTATAATAAAATACATCTTTTATTTAGGTGTTAGTTTTTAAAATGATCGACCCACATATAGCTCTCAAAATAACCTGATTGCACTTCGAAGCGGTTTTGAGCAACCTTTTAGATATGGATTTTCAAAGTGCTTATGAGTATATGTAAACAATTTCTATTGCGGTGAATATGCAAATAATATTGAGTTTGTGCAGGAGTTCTACGAAAATGATATACCTTTCAACCTCCCACATTTTGTTTGCATTGATTAGGAAGCTACTGTACGTAACATCATGTATGATTATTTTGAAAGTTTAGGCACTATTTCCGATCTTAAACAATTATTCAGTACAATATTTTACTACAGATATAATTTATCTGTTTTAGTATTCAGATAGGTTTAATCAAATTCAGGCAGATTAATAGGAATTGATAAATCTACAGAAACGATTTTAAAATTAGATATTGAGGATGGATTTTGGAGAGAAGATGCTAATTCGGAATGGAACAATTGGGATTAAGTATTTATTAATATTAGGATGCGATTTATTCCTAAAGTGAAATAAAGAGGTACCATATCTTCAAATCAGAAACTACGGATTTCTTGTCTATCTGCTTTTGTTTACAATATTGATAATTTCCTGAATGGCATTATCGTCATATCCATTCATTTTCATATAGTTTATGGCTTTCCAATAATATTTTCGTCCTTCTTCAAACCTATCAGTATTCAATAGTAATTGTCCTGTTTTCTTACAAGCTTCAGTGGTTTCCTGCCAGGATTCGAATCCTTTACTGTCAGCTAATATTTTATAGAAACGGAGTGCTTCATCATTCTTTCCTGACTTTTCATAATAACGGGCAATATCCATCAGTACATATGGTTGTATATGCCCATAAGATTCGTAGGCCGAAATAAGTCTTTTTAAAGGCTTATCCAGTTTTATGTCATTTAGATCGGTGAGCAGATAAATCAATGCAGGGTCATATTGGTCGAATCGTTTAGGATCTAGTTGGTACATGAGATCAATTAACCGGAAAGCTTCACCCCGATGTGTGTGATATAACTTATCGGCATAATAACGAAAAAGTGACTGGCCTGCTATCTCTTCCATCATCAAATGACGTTCGGTTTCATTTGACTGCCTGTACCGTTTCGGAATATCAGTAAGATTGCTTCCCCAATCGATAGATTTCCGCCCCTTTTGGGAAAAGATGTAGTGCTTCAAAAAAGAAATAACAAAAGGTGACTGCCAAATCCTTCCGGAGCCAAGCCTGAGGGCCTCAGATGGAGCATTCGAATTGGCCAATAATATAAATGTATATCTACTTTCGGGAACTCTAATAAAAAGAGATGCATAAGAATCCGCATGTCCGTAATGCCAATGGATCTTTTTACCTTCAAATTCCTCGGTGAACCAGCCAAGTCCGTAAGGGCTTACTGATCCATCGGATAAAACCTGCGGTGTGGTTATCTTCGTATAATTAGCGGCCGTGATTAGTTTGTTATCGTCATAGCTATTTGTATATTTCACCAGATCTCCTATGGTTGATAAAATGCCGGTTGAAGGAAATGCTTTCGTCCAGCGATAATTTACCGTATCTTCTTTAAAAGCTTGTCGGGTTTGGTCATAAATATACGGGGTAGCTATTTTTGAAAACATAGGATCTTTTCGGGAATCCGGAAAACCAGCAATTGTACGTTCCATATCAAGTGGCTTAAAGATTCTCTTCTCAAGCTCCAGAGAATAAGCATCGGAGAAAGGTGCATATCCGCCTGCCGCCTCAAAGACACCGTAAATATAATTAAATCGCTGCCCGTTATATACAAAAGACCTTCCCGGACCATCCTCCGAAGTATGGCTTAGAAAGTGCCATATTTTGGAATTTACATCTATATTATACGGCCAGCCGAAATAGGTGTTGATGAATCGGTAATTTAATGCATAATCATTGACTGAAGCTTTGTGTTCCTGTTCGTATTGCATAAGAAGATTGGCTGTAAATGTTTTTGTGACCGATGCGATCTGAAACATATGATCTTCCCGTAACGGAATTTTTTTTTCAAGATTAGCATAACCTTCGATTTGAGAATAAACAATTTTCCCGTCCTTTACCACAGCGATGGATATCCCCGGTATTTGCAGAATCTCTTTGTTTGTACTAACTTCTTTATGAAAATTTTCTAAGCCTGTTACTTTTAAATATTGTTTTTGTCCATATACTTTTATAGTCAAAAACATAAAAAGGTATAGCATCCGAAAGGATATTTTTGCACTCATTTTTTCAATTTTCAAATAATCAAATGTAATACAAAAATCGATATGTTTTGACCGTCTTTGTAACTCTCAATATTTTAGATGGTAATTTGTTTCGATGATTTTTAATTTTTGTTTCATAGCATTATTGTTCAAGTATAATTAATTCGCTTATTGATATTGATATTGGTTTTTGACCTTTGAATTGAGGGTAATCGCAATGCATATTGATATTTTCATGTGATAATTTTCTGTAGTCATATCTTGGCTAACCACCTCTAGCGAATGTTTCACTACCATAAACTTCTAATTGAGCCTTTTTCAAACATTTTTATAACCCAATTAAAAGGTGTGGCTAAAATATATGTCACATATTGGTATTTAACACCTTTTGCGTTTGTTTGAACATGACCAACATCTTTTCTTACATTTGATTTAATGACATCGATTAGTTTATTTAAATTGTTCATATCGCTTTGTATTAATTGTTTCGCTTCGTTGATACAGATGCATAACATTTTGTTATACACAATAAATAAAATGAAAACAATTTTTGCAATCATGTTATTTGTAAAATGGAAACGAGAATCAAAGATGTTTCAGACTAGAAA
>CBFGVN010000292.1:0-4586 GCA_965651845.1 uncultured Chryseobacterium sp.
TCCTCATAGTTGTTTTTATTTAGATTAATTAAAAACAAAGATAAAATATTAAATAACTTATCGGAAAAAAAGCCCGCATGAAATATATCATCATTGATTATCTGCTGTATCCCAAGGATTCTACTATTTTAAAAATTCAATATTATTAATCAGCCACTTATTTGCAAATATTTTCCAAAAGATTTGTCTATCTAAAAAATTCTTCGTTATTTTGCACTCTCAAATATTATAGTACAAATAAGAACATCGAGATATGTCAAGAATTTGCCAAATAACAGGAAAGCGTGCAATGGTTGGTAACAACGTTTCTCACGCTAATAACAAAACGAAGCGTCGTTTTGAAATTAACTTATTGGAGAAGAAGTTTTACCTTCCGGAGCAAGATAAGCACGTAACACTGAAAGTATCAGCTCATGGATTGAGAGTGATTAACAAGATTGGAATCGAGGAAGCTATTGAAAGAGCTACTAGAAACGGATTGATTAAAAAGAATTAATAAATCATGGCAAAAAAAGGAAACAGAGTTCAAGTAATTCTTGAATGTACAGAGCATAAAGAAAGCGGTATGCCAGGAATGTCTAGATACATTTCTACTAAAAATAAAAAGAACACAACTGAAAGATTGGAATTAAAAAAATACAATCCTGTTCTTAAGAAGGTAACTGTTCACAAAGAAATTAAGTAATTTATTAAAATATAATTTACCATGGCAAAGAAAGTAGTAGCAACCCTACAGAGTGGTCAGTCTAAAAAGATGACTAAAGTGGTGAAAATGGTGAAGTCTTCTAAATCAGGAGCTTACGTTTTCGAAGAAAAAGTAATGAATGCAGACGAAGTTGACGGTTATTTAAAAAAATAATCTACACTTTATTTACAATATAAAAAACTACTCATATTTTGGGTAGTTTTTTTGTTATCTTTGCTTTTAATCTAGCTGGAAGTCAGAAGCCGGATGCACGAAGTTACGCTCATAGAATTGTAAACTTCAAACTTCCATCAGCCTATCTTCCATCATTTAAACATAAAATTCCGTAATTCATAAGATGAGTTGGTTTAAAAATATTTTTAAAAAAGAAGAGAAAGAAACTCTGGATAAAGGATTGGAAAAATCCAGCCAGGGATTCTTCGAAAAAATGACGAAAGCCGTAGTCGGTAAAAGCAAGGTAGACGACGAAGTTCTGGATGATCTGGAAGAAATACTCATTGCATCGGACGTAGGCGCATCTACAACCATCAAAATCATAGAAAGAATTGAAGAACGTGTTGCCAGAGATAAATACGTGAGCATCGGTGAGCTTGACAAGATTCTTCGTGAAGAAATTTCCAGTCTATTGCTTGAAAATCCTCATAAAGGAACCGGAAATATTGATACGAGCAAAAAACCTTACGTGATCATGGTAGTCGGTGTAAACGGCGTCGGAAAAACCACAACGATCGGAAAACTTGCCCATCAATTCAAATCGGAAGGAAAAAATGTTGTTTTGGGAGCTGCAGACACTTTCAGAGCTGCTGCAGTGGACCAATTGGTGATCTGGAGCCAAAGAGTGGGTGTTCCTATTGTAAAGCAGGAAATGGGCTCTGATCCGGCCTCCGTAGCTTTTGATACCGTGCAAAGCGCTGTTGCCCAGAATGCGGATGTTGTGATTATTGACACAGCAGGAAGACTTCATAATAAAGTAAACCTGATGAATGAACTTTCAAAAATCAAAAGAGTAATGCAGAAGGTAATTCCTGATGCGCCTCACGAAATTTTACTGGTTCTTGATGGCTCTACGGGACAAAATGCTTTTGAACAGGCAAAACAATTCACAGCCGCTACAGAAGTAAATGCGTTAGCGGTAACAAAACTAGACGGAACGGCAAAAGGAGGTGTTGTTATCGGTATTTCAGACCAATTCCAGATTCCCGTGAAATACATTGGTGTCGGAGAAAAGATGCAGGATCTGCAATTGTTCAATGGTACGGAATTTGTTGATTCGTTCTTCAAGAAAAGATGATATTTATCATGTTTTCCCTATATTAGCAATATCAAAAACATAAATATTAACAATTTAAAAAATTTGCAACTATGGGAATTTTAACATGGATTTTATTCGGGCTTATTGCCGGAGCAATCGCAAAAATGATCATGCCGGGTAACCAGGGAGGAGGATGGCTTATCACAATTATCCTTGGAATTTTAGGAGCCTTTATCGGAGGAGCAATCGGAGTTTATATCCTTCACTGGGGCGATGTGACTTCTTTCTGGAATTTCAGAAGCTGGATTTTAGCCATTGGAGGCGCATTAATTATTCTCTGGATCTACGGAATGGTAACCAAGAAAAGCAGCTAAAAAAATTTAGATAAAAAATAAAACGGCGGATTTGAAATTCAAATCCGCCGTTTTTGTGTACAATATATAATTTAGTTGATTTTAATCTGTTAAGGCATTTCCATTTTCACTTCAGACTGTAGTTTTCTTTCTTCTACAACCTGCTGCAAAATCTCATAATTAGCCTTTCCTATTTTATTTTTAATCACTCTTGCAGAAATATCATCTTCATTTAAATCACTGAATATCTGCTCAAATGGAGTCATTCTTTTTGGATAAGACGAAACTCCGTAAGATTTTAATCCTGCTTTCTGAGCAGCAAATTTTACGGCATCATTTAAAGTTCCCAATTCATCAACAAGCCCGATTTGTTTAGCTCTCGTGCCGCTCCATATTCGTCCTCCTCCTACATTGTCTATCTGATCAAATGTCTGTTTTCTGTTTTGAGTCACAAAATATACAAATCTTTTATATGTACCTTCCACGCTTTTCGTAATTAAACTTACTCCGTAAGGTGTAACTCCATTTAATGAAGAATAATACTGAGAATTGGCATTGGTGGCAACAATATCTGCACGGATTCCGTTTTTATTAGCGATATCTTTAAAATAAGGAATCACTCCAAAAACTCCGATAGAACCTGTAAGTGTATTCGGTTCCGAATAGATTTTATCAGCAGCCATGGCAATATAATACCCTCCTGAAGCAGCATAATCTCCGAAAGAAACAATAAGTGGTTTTTTCTTTTTCAATTGTTGAAGCTCAAACAAAATTTCATCTGATGCATTGGCGCTTCCACCCGGAGAATTAATCCTGAAAACCACTGCTTTTACCTTATCATTTTCCTGAAGATCTTTAATATACTTAATATATTTTTCGGAATGAATATCATTATAGTTATCTCCCCCGTTAATAGATCCGGAAGCATATAATACCGCTACTTTATCTCCAGACTTTTCATCATCAGAATAAGAAGCAATATATTTTCCAAGAGATATTTTATTTAATTTATCATCTTCTTTTAAGCTCAATTTTGATTTAATTAATTCATCATATTCTGTTTTTTGAATTAATTTATCCGCTAATTTGTATTTTAATCCCAATTCAGGAATCATTCCGTATAAGCTATCAACTACTGTTCTGAACTGAGCCGTATCAATTTTTCTGGAAGTGGCCATTTTAGAAGATGTATTTTTCCAGATATCATTTAAAAGCGTGCTCAATTGTTCTTTATTTTCCGGAGAAATATCATTTCTTAAAAAAGGTTCAACCGCAGATTTGAATTTTCCGTGGCGAATCACCTGGATCCCGATACCATATTTGTCGGCAAAATCCTTGAAGAAAGCAACTTCTGTTGCCAGACCTTTAAGTTCGATCATTCCGGCAGGATTCAGATAATATTTATCCGCAACAGAACCTAAATAATAAGAAGCCTGGGAAACCGTGTTTCCGTAAGCATACACAAATTTTCCGCTTTTCTTAAAGTCATCAATAGCAATTCTAAGATCATCGATTTGAGTAATTCCGGCATTAAGATCATCCGCTTCGATGCTTATTCCTTTAATATTATCATCATTTTTGGCTTTGTTAATTGCCTCAATCGCATCGTAAATCAAAACGCTTTTGTTCTTATCATTAAAATTAAATAAACCTCCCTCCTCTTCCGTAGGGCTGTCTATTATATTTGTTTTTAAATTAATTGTAAGCACAGAATTTTTTTTCACCACAACAGATTTGTCATTCCCCATCGCACTAAATACCAGCATTACGATAAAAAAGAAGAAAAACACGGCACATAATATGACAATAGCCACTATATTTGCCAGTACATTTTTAAAAAAACTTTTCATAAATCAATCATTTTTCCAATATGTCGCAACATAAGGTCGTTTTGTTACTCGGAAGCAATTTAGGAGATCAAAAAAAAAATATAGAAACAGCTCTGGAAAAACTCAAAGAAGGGGGAATTGAAATATTAAAAATTAGTGAATTTTTGACATCCGAGCCTGTAGAATTTGCCAGTTCCAATATTTTTTGTAATATTGCAACAATAATATTTACACATCTTTCGCCGATTCAACTGCTTGATTTTGTTAAAAGTATTGAATTTGAGATGGGAAGAATTAACGATTCTAAAGCTACAGGAGGTTATACAGACCGCGTAATAGATATAGATATCGTTAAATATAATGATTTGAAATTTATATCAGAAAGATTAGAAATCCCACATAAAAAGCATCTTTTTGAAAGGGAATTTTCTAAAGTATTATTAAAA
>CBFGVN010000293.1:0-4582 GCA_965651845.1 uncultured Chryseobacterium sp.
AATGATTAATTAATGAGAAATTTTGAGAAACAAAAGAACCAGAATAATGAAAAGTTTGATTCTTATGTTTCAAAACATTACGGCACATTAAGAACACCGGAAATCACGAAGGAAATTGAAGAAAAAAGAAGTAATCTTGCGGGCTTTGACCCATCTGGAAAACCTTTCTTTTATGCTGCAGAAGATTTAGATCAGATAAAAAATTCCAATTCTGATTATCTGCAAAATGGTACCATTTCAGGATTATCAGGTTCTTTTAATGGGGAGAATATCAAATATACTGTATTTGACGGCGGCAGAGCCTTCGGCGGGCATGTTTTTTTCAATAATGCACCTAACAGAGTAACCAATAAAGAAGCATCTACAATGAATTACAGTGCTCATGCTACTTCTGTAACAGGATTTATCGGGGCAAAGGATTATCCTTATACAATTACATTTACCAATGGTACAACGAGGGCTACAAATTTTAGAGGAATTGCACAAAATTCAACCTTTGACAATTATGCATTTGCAACCACTACATTACCTGGAAACTCAACAACCAGTACCGTTTTCCAAAAAATCATAGCTGCTCAGCCTAAAATATCCAATCATTCTTATGGAAGTAATCAGGGCTGGAACAATAACGCATCTGGCAAATGGATATGGGGTGGAAGTTATAATGCAGGAACATCATATGATCTTCAAGGAACATATCTTTCAAACGATCAAAACTATGATCAGATTGTCTATAACAATCCTTCGTATATTATTGTGAAATCTGCAGGAAACTATTTCGGAATGGGACCTACCGGAAATACAACCCCTGCTTACTATATAGATAGTAATAATAACCAGGTACAATTTACCGCAACAGATGTTCTTCCTGCCAATAACTGTGCTCAGGGTTATGATTGTATCGGACCTGGTTCATTGGCAAAAAACATTATTATAGTAGGAGCTTCAGATATCCTTACGACAAGTGACAAGAGATATTCCGCAGCTTCAGATGTTATAAAATCTTCCTACAGCAGTGCAGGCCCAAGAGACGATGGGGCTATAAAACCAGATATTATCACGACTGGTACAAATGTAGCAAGTGCATCAACAAATCAAGACACAACAGGAAGCAACGGGATTACAGTAGGTAGTGGAACATCTTACTCAGCCCCTATTGTGACCGGTATTATTGGTCTTTGGACACAAATAAATCAACAACTTTTCAGCAATGCCGAACTAAATGCTGCTTCTGCTAAAACATTAATGATTCACTCAGCATCTGAAGCAGGAACTCTAGGGCCAGATCCTTGGAATGGATGGGGCTATATTAATGCTCAAAAAGGAGCAGAACTACTGGTTGAAAAGTCAAACAATACCATCATCTTTAATGATGAAACATTAAACAGTGGAACTCCTAATCAAAAGATTGTTACAGCATCCGGTTCCCAGCCGCTTAAAGTAACAATCTCATGGATTGATCCGGAATATGTAATTCCTCCAAATTTAACCTGGCAGCTTGCATACAACAACAGAACTTCAAGGCTTGTGAATGACCTTGATCTTAGAATCATAGACACCACAGACAATACAGTTTATTATCCTTGGAAACTTAACGCAACAAGCCCAATGACCGCTGCAACAAAAGCCGACAATACAGTAGATAATGTGGAACAGGTGGTTATAGATAATCCCACTCCTGGAAGAAACTATCGAATTGAAATCACAAATAAAGGTACCCTTAAAAATAATCAGGGGATGAATGCCCCTCAAAATTACTCTATCCTTGTTAGTGGTTACACACAGCAGGTATTGGCAACCAGCGAAGCCAGTGCTTTAAACATTTTAAAAGCTCCCAAAAAATCAACCTACTCTGTTTATGAATTGTCCGGTAAAAAACTAAAAACAGCAACTGTTAATAGTGACAGAGAACCTGTAGATTTATCTGCTTACATAAAAGGCATTTATATCATAGAAATTAAAACGGATAAAGAGACAGTCTCAAAGAAAATTATAAAAGAATAATTTTTTATTGAATTTAATACACAAAACACTAACGCTTGTTAGTGTTTTGTTTTTTTGTTTATCTTTGCTTTCTATGGAAAATACACTTCACGAGAAAGTTTCTCAGGATATTTTGCTTAAGGCTTACAATCATATGATGCTTGCAAAAGCGATGGCAGACATTTACGAAGAAAATAGAAATGTTACCAAATATGTTCATAGTACTTCGAGAGGCCACGAAGCCATTCAGCTTGCTACAGCTTATCAATTAAAAAAGGAGGACTGGGTTTCACCTTATTACAGAGATGAAAGTATTTTGCTGGGAATCGGTTTCGAACCTTACCAATTGATGCTGCAGTTATTGGCAAAAGCTGACGATCCTTTTTCAGGAGGAAGATCTTATTATTCCCACCCTTCGAGCAGAGATGAAAACAAGCCAAAAATCATTCATCAAAGTTCGGCAACAGGAATGCAGACTATTCCAACGACAGGTGTTGCACAAGGGATAAAATATATTCAGGATTTTAATCTTCAGCAATTTGAAAACAATCCGGTTGTTGTCTGCAGTCTTGGGGACAATTCTGTAACGGAAGGTGAAGTGAGTGAAGCACTTCAGTTTGCGGCTTTGCATCAGTTACCCATTATTTTCCTGGTTCAGGATAACGAATGGGGGATCTCCGTGACGAAAGAAGAAGCCAGAACCTGTGATGCCTACGATTTTGTGGCAGGATTCATCGGTTTAAGCAGAATGAGAGTGGACGGAACAGATTTCGTGGAAAGCTTTGAAGTAATGAAAAAAGCAGTGGATTTTGTCCGAAATGAAAGAAAACCTTTAGTTGTTTGCGCAAAAACGGTTTTAATTGGCCATCATACTTCAGGAGTAAGAAGAGAATTCTATAGAGATGATGAAGATCTGGCAAAACACAGAGCAAAAGATCCGGGAGAAATCCTTAGAAATCAATTACTTGAATCAGGTGTTGACGAAGAACTATTAAAACAAATTACCAAAAAAGCCCGTCTTGAGGCAGAAGAAGCATTCGAAAAAGCTCAAAATGCACCGGATCCTTCTCCTGAGACGGTAATGCAGCATATTTTTGCACCGACACCTATCACGGAAGAAGTAGGAACGCGTGAGCCTGAAGGCGGAGAAAAAATCGTGATGGTAGACGCTGCCATTCACGCTATCCAGGAATTGATGTGGAAACATCCCGAAGCTTTATTATACGGACAGGATGTTGGAGAAAGAATCGGTGGGGTTTTCCGTGAAACTGTAACTTTAGGAAAAAAATTCGGAAGCAAAAGGGTTTTCAATACAGCCATCCAGGAAGCTTACATTATCGGTTCAACGACAGGTATGAGCGCAGTTGGACTAAAACCGATTGTTGAAGTGCAGTTTGCAGACTATATCTATCCGGGAATCAACCAGTTGATTACGGAAATTTCAAAATCAAGTTATTTAAGCAACGGAAAATTTCCGGTAAGCAATATCATCCGTGTTCCGATCGGAGCTTACGGTGGTGGAGGTCCTTACCACAGTGGAAGTGTTGAAAGTATTTTAGCGAATATCAAAGGGATTAAAATAGCTTATCCAAGCAACGCTGCGGATTTTAAAGGGTTATTAAAAGCAGCCTATTACGACCCGAATCCGGTGATCATGCTGGAGCATAAAGGTCTGTACTGGAGCAAAGTTCCGGGAACTGAAGATGCAAAAACAATCGAGCCTGCAGAAGATTACATCTTACCTTTCGGGAAAGGAAAAGTGATCATCGAGGCGGATAAGAATGAAACCGAAAAAGGCAGAACTGTATTGGTGGTAACTTACGCAATGGGAGTTTATTGGGCAAAAGAAGCAGTGAAAAGCTTCAACGGAAGAGTTGAGGTAATCGATCTGAGAACTCTAATCCCTCTGGACGAAGAACTGGTTTTCGAAAGGGTAAAAGCTCACGGAAAATGTATCGTGCTAACGGAAGAACAGCTGAACAATTCATTTGCAGAGGCATTTGCACACAGAATTTCTAAAAACTGTTTCAAATATCTTGATGCTCCTGTTGAAACGATGGGATCGCTGGATACACCAGCCGTTCCGATCAACTTGGTTCTGGAAAAAGAAATGCTTCCGAATGCTGAGAAATTAGCCGCGAAAATTGAAGAAATGCTGAAAAATTAGCAATCAGATAAAAATTTAACCTCTAAAAAATATTTAGAGGTTTTTTTTCGCACTTTTTTATTATTTTTAATAAAGCTATTGCAAATTTTCAAGCACCTATGATCACCACAAAATATGTCAATTACAGGCAGGTTCTCAACTTATCGGGCATTCACCTCATCTGGATTTCTGTCTGGTGTACGCTGATTGCTGTTCTTTTCTATTTTTTCAACTGGCAATGGATGATCATTCCCTGGGTTCCGGTAGCATTGATTGGTACTGCAGAAGCTTTTTTAGTTGGTTTTAAAAACAATCAAGCATACGACAGGCTTTGGGAAGCCAGGAAAATCTGGGGCGGAATTGTGAATTCCAGCCGTTCATTTGCTTCAATGGTTTATGCTTTCGACACAAATAATGAAGAAGTAGGGACTTTTGACCTGGAAGACCGAAGAA
>CBFGVN010000294.1:0-4579 GCA_965651845.1 uncultured Chryseobacterium sp.
CCTACCCCGATTCCTTCGACCCCTTGTGCCAGAAGCAGTGGAAATTTTACGGGAAGGTCGATCGGCTCGTTGTTTCTGCCGTCATAGGATTTTGCCCATTCCGTAGTTTTGGGGTTGAAAACCACTTCCAGTGCAAAAGGAGTTAATCTTGCTTCAATATATCTCGCTGCCGCCGCAGAATCTCCTGTATAGATATTTCCCCAGTTTCCCTGGGTATCAATTAACAATTCTTTCTGCCCGATACCCACCATGGCATCTGTAATGGAAGCATCACCGTGAGGGTGATATTTCATGGTATTCCCTACGATATTGGCAACTTTATTGTAACGTCCGTCTTCCAGCTCTCGCATGGAATGCATGATTCTTCGCTGAACAGGCTTAAAACCATCATAAACCGACGGAATTGCCCTGTCTAAAATAACATAAGAGGCATAATCCAGAAACCAGTCTTTGTACAGCCCGGAAACTTTTTTTAAGCTCTCACCCTCATGCGAGTATTCTTCTGTCATCATCTATTTTATTAACTCTTTTTCTCGTTATTAGCTTTTATTACTTTACTTAAGGAGAATTTTAAATCATTAATTTCTTTTCTGGTTAAATATGAAATTTCATATTTCAACATGGTTGATCCACTATTTTTACTGGAAATCGTGATGTAAAGCCTTTTCATAAAAAAAAGATCGATAACCTCAAATTTCAGTAGTTTATATTTTGGAAATTCATCACTTAATGGCTTACTCAAAAAAGGGATGATATTCCTATTTCTGAAATGAATAGCTTCTCCGTCACTATCATACTCAAAAATTTGTCTTCCGTTGAGATAAAAAAATCCTAAAAACATGACCGGGATAATGATCAGTAATAAGCTTTCCCTACCTAAAATATTAAATCTGTATTCTTCCAACAGATAAGCTCCGATGCCTGCCGCTAAAAACATAAGCAGGAGAGTATTTACGAAGCTGTAAACCGAGGTTTTATTACGGTTACTTAATCTCATTTTGCTATTAGTGTTAGTGTGTTGTGTTTTTTAAAAATAAGTCTAAAAATTAATCTTCATCAATGACTTCACTTAATATTTCCTTTTTGTCGATATCAGGATCTTCAACTACCAGATTTTCAAGAATGAAAGTCTGTCTGTCCGGAGTATTTTTTCCCATATAAAACTCCAGAAGCTGATCGATCGTCTGATCTTTTCCTACTACCACCGGCTCCAGACGAATGTCTTTTCCGATGAAATGCTTGAATTCATCCGGAGAAATTTCACCTAAACCCTTGAATCGGGTAATTTCCGGATTTTTTCCTAATTCATTTAAAGCTTTTATTCTTTCCTGCTCACTGTAGCAGTATCTTGTTTCTTTTTTATTTCTTACCCTGAACAAAGGAGTCTGAAGAATATAAAGATGTCCATTCTTGATAAGATCAGGGAAAAACTGTAAAAAGAATGTGATCATCAACAGACGGATGTGCATCCCGTCGACATCGGCATCGGTCGCAATAATAACCTGGTTGTATCTTAGATCTTCTAAACTTTCTTCAATATTCAGAGCAGCCTGCAGAAGGTTGAATTCTTCATTTTCGTACACCACTTTTTTGGTTAAGCCATAACAGTTCAACGGCTTACCTTTCAGGGAAAATACGGCCTGTGTTTCCACATCCCTGGATTTTGTGATCGATCCGGATGCAGAGTCTCCCTCGGTAATGAAAATCTGGGTTTCTCCTTTTCTTTCGTTTTTCTGATCGTTGTAGTGCTGTCTGCAGTCACGAAGTTTCTTATTGTGAAGAGAAACCTTTTTTGCTCTTTCTCTCGCCAGTTTCTGGATTCCGGAAAGCTCTTTTCTTTCTCTTTCTGAAATTAAAATTTTTCTTTGAATCGCTTCTGCAACTTCGGGATTTTGGTGTAAGAAATTATCTAATTTGCTTTTTAAAAAATCAATGATAAAAGTTCTTACCGTCGGGCCGTTGGGTCCGATATCGTTTGAGCCTAATTTAGTTTTTGTCTGAGATTCGAAAACGGGTTCTTCCACATTGATGGAAACCGCTGCAACGATAGACTTTCTAACGTCTGAAGCATCAAAGTTTTTGTTGAAAAACTCACGAATCGTTTTCACATACGCCTCACGGAAGGCATTAAGGTGTGTTCCCCCCTGCGTTGTATTTTGTCCGTTTACGAAGGAGAAATATGTTTCAGTCTGCGATTTGTCGGTATGCGTGATGGCAACCTCTATATCGTTGTCTCTCAAATGCACGATCGGGTACAGTGTTTCATTTTCCAGTTCTTCATCAAGCAAATCTTTAAGTCCGTTTTCGGAATAGAAAGTTTCGCCGTTGAATAGGATTTTCAGCCCCGGATTCAGGTAGGCGTAATTACGGAGCATTCTTTCGATATACTCTTTCCTGAATTTAAAATGAAGGAAAATTTCGGCATCCGGAATGAAAGAAATTTCAGTACCGTTTCTGTCCGAAGTCTCTTTTTCATCAAAATTCTCTTTAATCAAACCTCTTGAAAACTCAGCCATTTTCATCTTCCCATCACGGAAAGATCTTACACGAAAATAATCTGACAGGGCATTTACGGCTTTGGTACCGACCCCGTTCAGACCTACCGATTTTTTGAAGGCCTTGCTGTCGTACTTACCTCCGGTATTCATTTTTGAAACTGCATCCACCACTTTTCCGAGCGGGATACCACGACCAAAGTCACGAATAGTAACTTTACCGTCGTCCACCTTTATTTCAATTCTTTTTCCCGCTTTCATTCTGAACTCATCGATGGAGTTGTCCAGAATTTCTTTAAGCAAAATATAAATACCATCATCAGCAGAGGAGCCATCTCCCAGCTTCCCGATATACATGCCGGGACGCAGGCGGATATGTTCCTGCCAATCGAGGGTTCTGATATTATCTTCGGAGTAGATTGGGTTTATTTCTTGTGACATATGTAATTTCAGCAAACATACAAAAGTACGAAATTGGACAAAATTATCCGAATGTTTTTGGTTTATTTTTATCAATATTTATCTACAAGTCTTGTATTATTGTTAATGAAATTCTATATTTACATTATTCAATAGCAAGTGAAAAGTAATTAGTTTTTTTTAAAATTTTAATTAAAAAAATCAATTAATAAATAATAAATTAATTTAAAACCATAAAATTATTAGACATGATTAAACACAATTAACGATACAATAAAAACTAAAAACCAAACTCACACATGAAAAATAACCTACACGCCTGTATCATCAATGAACATGATGACGGCGACTACATTTCCCTGCTTCTCAAAAATCAGTTCCCGGAATTCGAAATCTCTTTTCAGACCGACAACATTGAGTATGCCTCCGACTACCTCAGTAAAAATCTTCCCGACCTTTTGTTTGTAGATTTTCAGCTGTTGCATAAATCGGCCTTTGAGCTTCTTTTAAAAATTAAAAAAAACTCTTCACAGATTATCTTTATTACAGATTCTGAAAAATCTGCTATTCAGGCTATTAAAAATGGAATTACCGATTATTTATTAAAGCCGATCAGCGAATTGGATTTTGTTCTTACCGTTAATAAAGCCATAGAAAATTTCAGGAAAAATAATTTTTCGCTTGCTAATAATCCTGTTCAGAATAAGATCAATCTTCCTACTCTCCAGGGTTTTAAAAGGGTAAATGTCGATGAAATTATTCGTTGTGAAGCCTATTCCAACTACACATTCATTTATTTGCTTGATAAAACTAAAGTAATGGTTTCCAAAACCTTACACGACTTTGAAAAAAACCTTTCAGGATATAATTTTTTCAGGATCCACCATAAACATTTAATTAATCTGGAACATTTAAAAGAGTATATCAAAGGAAAAGGAGGCCAGGTCGTGATGGCAGACAACTCTGTTCTGGATGTGTCTATCCGGAAAAAGAATGATTTTTTACATAAAATAGCTTAATATTTCACACATAAATGAAAAACAAACACACCTGCTCAATTCTTAAAGGCAGTTGATCACTTATGATAGGCTGATATATAATGCTTTGATACTTTTGGGAAACAAATCAAACATTAAATAGTATCATTATGAAAAAAAGTCTATTACATGCGAAAAACCTTATCGCAGCAGCTATGATCTTCTCGACAGGATTGGTAAATGCACAACAATGGCTGATAACGGGAAATTCCGGAACCAGCAGTTTAAACTATGTAGGAACTACAGGGCTTGTTCCTTTATTTTTAAGAGTAAACGGTGCTTCGTCTAATCCCGGCCAAGCTTCATTAACGACCTCTGGTTCATTTGTTGTTGACGGAGTAAATAATTCCAACACCGTAAATTCGAAAGGCAATTTAGTAAATGGGGTTGCAAATGTTCTGGGACCTGATGCAGGAAGTTCCTTAGTATCAGGTTGGGAAAACGATTTGTCAACGGCAAGTGGAGCAAATTTTGTTTCCGGCCAAGCAAATATCCTGTCAACAGGTGTCACCAAATCAGTTGCAGTAGGCTGGAAAAATACACTTAGAAATTCCAATGAATTTGCCATTGGTGTAGGAATTGATTTATCGGGCACCTATTCCGGAGGCTTTGGGATTGATATTGCGG
>CBFGVN010000295.1:0-4568 GCA_965651845.1 uncultured Chryseobacterium sp.
AATCCACAAAGACTTCGAAAAAGGTTTCATCCGTGCAGAAGTAATCAAGTATGACGATTATCTAAACTATGGCTCGGAAGTAAAAGTAAAAGAAGCCGGAAAACTTTCTGTGGAAGGTAAAGAATATGTGGTTCAGGATGGGGACATCATGCATTTCAGATTCAACGTATAAGAAAATATTAAAGTTAGTTATAATTAAAAAGCGCTTTCAATGAATTTTGGGAGCGCTTTTTGCATTCGTAGGGGAAATAACTTTTAACTATGAAATATTTATATTTTACTGTTTTTGTTTTGTTTTTCTCATGTTCAAAAAGTATTGAAGAAAATTGTTTTATAAACAATGAAAAGGAGCCTGAATATGTGGAAAAAGTTCCGTTAACGGCAAAGGAAATTATTAATGATAAGCCTACATATCTCGAAATAATAAGCCTTAAAAAATTCAGAAAATTTAAAGAAGACAGCTTGTATGTTCACGATTATAAATGGGACAATTATGAAAGTAAAATAAAAATCCATGATCAGGAATTTAAAGCTTTTAAAGAATTGTTTTCCGAACAGTTTATGTGTTTTGCAAAGCAACAGACGGGGAATATTTTATATTCTCTAGGACAGAATAATTTAGGGTACTGGTTATTAAAAATAGAAAATAATAAACCTTCTGCCTATTTTTTAGGATTAAGCTTTAGTCATTATTATTTGAATGAAGTACAGGAAAATCCAATTATTAAAGATGGTTTTTTACAGATTGAAGGCAGTTTGGTGAAAATTGTTAAAGTTCCCGGGCTTCCGGGGCATGATGCTTCTTCAGCAATTGAAGAAGGAAAATTATTTAAAATAAATTTAAAAGATCTGGTTAAGGATTCTGATAACGATGGTTACAACGATATTTTTGAAAAATCATTTGGGCTGAATCCCGAAAGTAAAGATACAGACAACGATGGAATGAACGATTTTGAAGATTTGAATCCGATGTTTAAATCTGAGAAAAATAAATTTACAGAGCTTTATCAGCTGATGCTTCCAAGTTATCACACCACTTTGGACTTCAAGAAAATGTCTTATTATTTTGAAGTATTTGAAAGTGATTGCGATTATTTTCATCATGTAAATCCTGATAGTTATAGAGTTTTATTTGCTTCGGAGGATGAGAATAATCAAACCGATTATATTAAAGTAACCGACGTATTTAACTTTGGTGTTTCTAAAATCAGGCGTAACGAAACTTCTCCTGAAAGATTTTATATTTATAAATGGAGCAACGGCTCTTCCACCAGTTTGGCTGTTGAGTATAAAAATGGAAAATGGGAGATTACAGTTGTTGGACAGACAGTTTCTTAAAATATTTTGTAATTATTCGTACATTTGATTTTTACAAATCACTATCATGGAAAAAATAGCCCACACATCACACACATCCCTGGAAGATTTTTATCAGGAAATGACTAGAAAGCTAGGAAAAGATATCGAAAGCATTTTTCCAAAAGGTCTTCATAAGGACATCGGACATTTCAATGTTTTTGATATTGCACAAACGATTGAAAGAATAAAAATAACTTCCGAAATGCCTTACAACAGGAGAAAATATTATAAAATAAGCCTGATAAGAGGGAAGAATAGAGCTGAGTATGCAGATAAGATCATTTCTATTAAAAAGAATGCTTTGTTGTTTGCAACACCCAAGGTTCCGTACCATTGGGTTCCGGAAGATCCCCATCAGGCGGGGAGTTTTTGTGTGTTTACAGAAGATTTTTTCATCAAAGATAAATCTCATAATACGCTTGAAGATCTGCCGATATTTCAACCCGGAAATGTACCCATTTTTGAGATTGATGATGATTTGGCAGATGAAATAGAGCAGCTTTATTCCAAGATTAAAAAAGAAATAGAATCGGATTATATTTTTAAATATGACCTGATTAGAAATTACGTTCTGGAGCTTATTCATTATGGCCAAAAGCTGCAGCCGGCAACAAAGCTTTCTACTTCTAATGATGCTTCTTTACGTGTCGTTTCTTTATTCATCGAATTGTTGGAAAGACAGTTCCCGATTGAATCGGCAGAGAACAGACTGCAGTTGAAAACAGCAAAAGACTACGCCGACAGATTGGCGGTTCATGTGAATTATTTAAATAAAAAATTAAAGGAAAGCACCGGAAAAACCACCACAGAATTTATTGCAGACCGATTGATCCAGGAAGCGAAAATCCTTTTAAGACAAACCAAATGGAATGTTTCTGAAATTTCATATGCTTTAGGTTTTGAGGAAATCGCCCATTTTTCAAATTTCTTTAAAAAGAAAACGGCATTTACTCCGCTGGAATTCCGTTCGTAATTTGAATTTTGCAAATTTTAGATTGATTCGAGCAAACACATCGACGCAAATTCGTTGCAACTTTGTAACATTAAATAATAAAACAAATGAGTACAAAAACAAAAATTGCATTAGTAACCGGTGGAAGCCGTGGATTGGGAAAAAATTCAGCGATTAAAATCGCTCAAAAAGGCTTAGACGTTATCATCACTTATAAAAGCAATAAAGAGGAAGCTGATAAAGTGGTTGAGGAAATTCAGGCGTTGGGGCAAAAAGCTATTGCTTATCAATTAGATACAAAAGATATTAAAAGCTTTGATGCTTTTGTAAAACAAGTCGGAGATCATCTTGAAGAAAATACGGGAAGCCGAAATATCGATTATCTGATCAACAACGCGGGAACTGCCTTATATTCACTGATTCCGGATACTACGGAGGAGCAAATTGATGATATTGTGGATATCCATTTTAAGGGAGTATTTTTATTAACACAAAAATTTCTACCTTATATTAATTCCGAAGGAGGAATCATTAATATTTCTTCAGGACTCGCTAGAATTGCTTTACCCGGCTCATCGGTTTATGGTTCGATAAAAGCTGGTATTGAAATGTTAACAAAATATATGGCTCAAGAATTAGGACCTAGAAAAATAAGAGCAAATGTTGTGGCTCCGGGAGCCGTGGAAACTGATTTTGGTGGTGGAAGAATTCGAGATGATAAAGAGCTTAATCTTGAAGTAGCAAGTAGAGTTGCATTAGGCAGAGTGGGGCTTCCTGACGACATTGGCGGAGTTGTTGCATTTTTATGTACTAAAGACGCAAGCTGGATCAACGGACAAAGAATTGAGGTTTCAGGAGGAATGAGTTTATAATATTGAGTGATGATTTGAGAAGCTCAATCATTAATTAGCTTAAGAATTACAACCAAATGAACATAAAAAACCTGGTGGCTCTCGAAGTCACCAGGTTTTTATTTTTATTCTTGCACATTTTGTAGATAAGTAGATTTTAATAAAAATTATACGCAATCATCTGCAAAATCTGTGAAATTTAATTTACAATTTAGCCAGATTCTCAATTGCTCTTTCCAATGTTTCCTGTTTTTTTGCAAAACATAAACGAATCACATTTTCATTCAGTTTATTTTTATAAAAAGATGAAAACGGCACACTTGCAACTTTATGAGTAATAGTGAGTTCGGTCGCGAAATCAAAATCATTTTTATCGGAAATTTTATCATATTTCAACGCCTGGAAGTAGGTTCCTTCACAATCCAGCAACTCAAATGAAGTGTTGGCTAGACCTTTTCTCAAAAAGTCCCTTTTTTCCTGAAAAAACTGGTTAAGATAATTGTAATGGTCGGGATTTTTCATGTATTCCGCTAAGGCTAGCTGAATGGGAGTATTTACCGAAAAAACATTAAACTGGTGCACCTTTCTGAATTCATCCGTCAACAATTTCGGAGCTGCGCAATAGCCGACTTTCCAACCCGTAACATGGAAAAGTTTTCCGAAGGAAGCAACCAGTAAGCTTCTGTTTTTCAGTTCGGGATATTTGCAGATACTTAAGTGCTGTTGTCCATCAAAAACAATATTTTCATAGACTTCATCACTTAAAATCAAGATTGAAGTTCCTTCTACAATTTTTATTAATTCCTTAATATCGTTCTCCTTTAAAATCTTTCCTGAAGGGTTATTCGGATTGTTCAGAATAATCATTTTTGTTTTATCTGAAACTAAATTCTTAACGGTGTTCCAGTCGATTTCATAGTCGGGAGCTTTCATTTCAAAACGTTTTATAATGCCTCCGAAAAGTTCTACAGTCGGCTCGTAGCAGTCATAAGCGGGCTCAAAAATAATGACTTCATCATCTTTTTTTACAAAGGTAGCAATAGCTGTAAAAATAGCTTGGGTTCCGCCAGCAGTTACCGTTATTTCCGTGTCGGGATGATAGATCGCCTGATGAGAGTTTTCTATTTTTCGGGCAATTTCTTCCTTTAAAACCATCATTCCGCCCATTGGGGCATATTGATTAAAGCCTTTTTTAATGAAATGATCTACATGAGCCAGCAGCTCAGCATCAGGCATAAAATCAGGAAATCCCTGTGAAAGGTTGATGGCTTCATTTTCGTTGGCCAATTGTGTCATTTGGCTGAAAATAGTCGTTCCTACATTGGAAAGCTTCGATAAAGGAAGTTGTATCATTCAAACAAATTTTTTAATTATCTCGAATTTAATTTATTTTTTTAAAATAAAGC
>CBFGVN010000296.1:0-4539 GCA_965651845.1 uncultured Chryseobacterium sp.
TATGTCTTGTGATTTCGAAATTCGGGCACAGTCAAATTTTTCGACAGATTTTAATTGAAAACTAACTAATCATTACCATCATACATGAATAAGCAATATATCACTTATCAGGAAAAAGAAAGACTAAAAAGAGAATTTGTTTATAAGTATCTCCTGCTTATGATCATCATTTTTCTTATATATATGTTGATTTACACATTTATTCAATATAATAAATTTTTGGCTTATTATATTGCCGGAGGGCTGGTTCTCACTTCGGCAGCTTATCTCATCGCCCGAAAAAGCAGCGGCCTGGAGAAGTTTGTGCGCTGTTATTTCATCATATCCCCAATTTATATCATATTCATCATGGTGTATTTCTGGAACGTATCTGTTATGAGTTTTGTGTGGCTTTTACCCCTTCCGCTTGGTGTTTATATATTCTTTCCCAATAAAAAAGATATCATTGCATTTACTCTATATGGTCTGTTCATCATCATTGCAGAATATATTATTGTTTACTTTTTTAATTTTTCACTCACAATTTCCAGACAAAGTATCATCTTTACCGACACATTATTAATAGTCTCCAATATACTCATCATCTTATTAGAAATTTATTATACCGATAAAATAAGAAAAGCCGAATTCTTCCTGCAATTTGAAAAAAAATATCTGGTAAGAACAAATAATTCAGAATCTGAAGGTTATCATCTGTTATTTGAAAAAATAGAAGAAGCTGTGAAAGAAAGAATGCTCTTTAAAGATGACAAGTTTAATATTTCAAAGTTATGCATCGAATTGGATGTCAACAGCAAATATATCGCTAAAGCCCTGAGAGCCAACAACTACTCCAACTTCAATACCTTTCTGAACTTCCATAGGATCAATCACGTTAAAAAGCTTCTGGAAGAAAGCAACCTGCAAAGAATTACTTTAATGTATATCTACACGGAAGCTGGATTTTCTAATCAGTCTACTTTCAATCGGGTTTTCAAGCAGTTTGAAAATATGACTCCCTCAGAATATATAGCTATGAAACATCGGTAGATTCCTATCTACTCTCTATCATTTAAAATAAAATATTAACTGCTGATTTTAAATATTCTATTCAAGTTGACCATACAACAAATCATATACATTTTAACAACTTAATTAAAACACTGATTATCAAAACATTAAAAACAAAATAATTTCCGAAACTAACTGGCAGTCGTCGATTTTGATTTATTATACAGGATAAATTTGCAACAGTAATTCAAACACAAATCATCTATGACACACCCGCCTTAAAATTTTCAAAAAAACAAAAAAACTCAACGAATAACATTCATTAAAAATTAAAAAATCATCAATACATGAAAAAAATAAGATTATTATTACCATTTAGCGTATTATCAGTTGCTGCATTTGGGCAAGTAGGAATAAACACTTCAAACCCTCAAGGTATTTTTAATATAGACGCAGCAAAAGACAATGCAACTACCGGAGTTCCTACAACAGCACAGCAAGCCAATGACTTTACCGTAATGCAAAATGGAAGCATAGGAATCGGAACAACAGCTCCCCATCCTTCCGCAATTTTAGATATTACTTCTACCAACAAAGGAATTTTAGCTCCCAGAATTGCATTATCATCCCGTACCGATGCTACCACAATCGCCAATCCTGCAGTAGGCCTATTGGTATACAACCTAGGAACGATCCCTTCTTTCACTTACAAAGGATATGTTTTCTGGAACGGAACAGAATGGAGATCATTTGATAACTCTTCTCTGGATGTTGGAACTATAGGATCGTTAACTTGTAATTCTGTTTCCCTTACTCCTAATACCTATGCATCTGGTGTTCCGTATACAGGAACAATGAGCATTCCGTATACCGGTGGTAACGGCGGTGTATATCAGGCACAAACAATAGGACCTGTAAATGGACTTACGGCTACGTTAAACGGAGGAAATTTTGCAAACGGCTCAGGAACCCTCAATTATACCATCTCCGGAACCCCTACTGTAAGCAGTCCTTCTACCACTACTTTCACGATTACTATTGGAGGGCAAACCTGTAGTACTACCATTGGCGCAGGCAGCTCAATTTCCGTAGGACAGGAGGTAAACTGGTCCGGACAAGCTCCAGCAAATATCGGTAGCGGAGGATTGAATGCCACTACATCTCTTCCTGCGAATTATCTCAGTAATTATGCTGCGGATGTTCCTGTAATGGATGGGATGAGATTTGATTTCTATTTTATAAATGATGTTGTCGGTGCAGGTACTATTTCCGGTATTCCCCGTTTAGTAAATGTCTCCGGAGGTAATTTAAAAATAAATTTCTCTGCCATGTCAAGTGTTCAAAACTATGGATCTAACAACGTATTACTAGGCCCAAATCAATTTATAAATCTGGATGATGGTATCTACAACGGATATGGATTGAATATGACAACAAGTAGTACTCCTACAAATTATACATCACCTACCACAGGCCATACAGAAATTGAAACTGTGGATTTATGGGTAAATGATCGTTGGTATAGAGCCAATTATTATCCTGTAATAGATAATAATAATACAACTACAGCTAGCGATGATATCAGAAAAATAGCTATTTCTATCAAAAGACTTAAATAGATCATTCATAGACAAGCCCAAGAAGATTCCTGCTATACAGTATTTAGGTTCTGTATAAGCTTGGTTCCGACGTAGAATGGTCTGTTGTGATACATAATAGACCATCTACAATCTTCACGACCAGAAGGAAATAATATGAAAAAGAAGAACAACTATCAACATTTAATTGGTAGAGATAAAAAACAAATTGTTTACGAAATGGGACAAGAGTTTAACTTTTATCCGAATAATATCTGGACTTACATCGTAGATAATGGCTGGTTCGGGAGAAAAACAATGTTATTATTATTTTTTAAAAGTGAAAAAGTTTACGAAATCAAAGTAAAAAATTTCTATGGAAAAGTTGCCCGGTTATCGGAAGATTAATCGTTGATTGTTCCAAAAAAACATAATAATCATATTCCGAAAATCAATCAGTTCCCACTTTTTTTATTGATGAAAATGAAAATCTCTGTAGTCATTCCTGTCTATAATGCCGAAAAATATGTTGCCAATGCCGTAGAATCTGCCTTACAGTTTGAGGAAGTATGTGAAGTACTGTTAATAGAAGACGCGTCACCTGATAATGCTTTGCACGTTTGCTGTCATCTCGCGGAAAAATACGACCGAGTAAGATTATTTCAGCATCCCGATAAAAAAAATCATGGCCCCGGAGAAAGCAGGAATTTAGGAATAAAAAACTCTACAGGAGATTTCATCGCTTTCCTGGACGCCGATGATTATTACCTTCCCAACCGGTTCGATGCCGAAAAAGAACTCTTCAAAGAACCAAAAATAGAAGGTGTTTACGGAGCGTTAGGGGTACAATATTATACGCAGAAGGCAAAGGAACAGTATTACAGTATTTTTAAAAATCGCCTGACAACAGTCTATAGAAAGTATCATCCAAAAGATGTTTTGCCGGGACAGCTGAATATGCTGGGAAGCTTTGGCCTTTTCACGCTTGATGCCTTAACGATCCGGAAAGAAGCTCTGCTGCAGAAAATAGATTCTCTGTTCAAACCTCATCTGAGGTATCATGAAGATACAGAATTCCTTTTCCGATTATCCTTTTATCTGGATCTCTACCCCGGTATTCTGGACGAAGCCATTGTCGTAAGAGGTGTTCACGAAAATAATAGAATAACTAAAGTAGATACAAAAAAAATAAACCCTGCTTCTACCAGGATTTTATTATGGAAGGAAATCAAGGATTGGGTGGAAAAAGAAAATGAAATTCATGATGATATCAAACTACATATCAGAAGGATGCACCGCAGCTTTGAGATCGCCAATGCACCGACATTAATAAAAAAGTGGAAAATGATTATAAAATTTATTTTTAAAGACTATTACAGCATTCGTTCTGGTCTTTATAATGTTAATTTCAGAGAATAATTGATTTATTATTAAAAAAAACAGAAAGGTTAAAAATACTTTTCATCTGAAGCAACACAAATTATGATTTCGCAAATTTACGATTCTAAAAACACAACAGGTGAAAAGAAAGGAGCCGTATTCCCTGACGGCTCCATTAATCTTTGAAAGAGATTTTAAACCCTTGCTTGCAGCATTTTGATCAATAAACACATTCAGAAATACCAAACTTCAGTATATATTATGTTATTTAAGAATATTCATATCGGTGAACTTCTAGAGAAAAGAGTCAAAGAAACACAAACTTCTATTGATAGAATTGTTAATTTTTTCCAGTGCAATGAAGAAGATATCACAAAAATGTACCATAGCAAGTCTGTAGATTCAGAATCTCTTCTAAAATGGAGCAAACTTCTGGGTTACGATTTTTTCCGGATCTATTCCCAACATCTTTTATTATACTCGCCTCCATCTTCTCCCGATTTCTACCAAAAGGTAAAACAAAAGGAAACCGAACTTCCAACATTCCGGAAAAACATTTACACCATTGAAATTATTGAGTTTATATTAGAAC
>CBFGVN010000297.1:0-4522 GCA_965651845.1 uncultured Chryseobacterium sp.
AGAGGCTATAGAAGACCTTAAAAATGGTAAAATAATCATAGTAGTAGATGATGAAGACAGAGAAAATGAAGGTGATTTTCTTTGTGCTGCAGAACTGACAACACCGGAAATCATCAATTTCATGGCATTGCACGGAAGAGGTCTCATTTGTATGCCGCTTCCTGAAAAAAGATGTGATGAATTAGGATTGGAGATCATGGTAAGCAGAAGCAGCGACCCGAAAGAAACGGCTTTCACCGTATCGGTTGATCTTCTTGGAAACGGGACTTCTACCGGGATTTCTGCGGCAGACAGAGCTAAAACGATTTTAGCCCTAATGGATGAAAAATCGAAGCCGACAGATTTCATGAGACCAGGTCATATTTTCCCGCTTCGTGCAAAAAAAGGAGGTGTTTTGAAAAGAGCAGGACATACGGAAGCAGCAATTGATCTTACTAGCCTGGCAGGACTAAAAGAAGGAGGAGTAATCTGTGAAATCATGAATGAGGACGGAACAATGTCAAGACTTCCTGAGTTGTACACTTTTGCTCAGAAACATGATATGAAGATCGTTTCTATTGAAGATCTTATCCATTATCAGCTTAAAAAAGGAAATCTTATCGAAAGAATTGAAGAAAGAAAGGTGAAAACAGCTTATGGAGATTATGATTTCTTCGCTTTCAGAGAGACTTCGAATGAGCAGATCCATTTTGCTTTAACGAAAGGAACATGGACTGTTGATGAGCCTGTTTTGGTAAGAGTACAATCTTCCGATTCTTATTTTGATGTATTAACGAGACTGAACAATGGTGAAAAACCTTTATTGGAAAAAGTAACCAATATGGTAAATGAGGTCGGAAAAGGAGCTATCATTTTCATTAACAACGTTTCAAATTCTGAAAATACATTGAGAAAATTACAACAGTTCCTAAATTATCAGGAAGGGCAGGAACAGCGTCCGACACTGGCTTATAATTACAGAGACTACGGAATTGGAACTCAGATTTTAAAGAATCTTGGAATCAACAAGTTTAAAGTAATCACTCAAAATCCGAATATCAAACCTCAGGTTGGAGGATACGATGTTGAGGTGACGGAGATGGTTCAGTTATAAAATGTGAATGGTGAATTGTCAATTTTGCTGTGCAAGTGAATTTTGCAGCGTTAAAATTGATAACGGGTAACTCACAATTGACGATTGACTTTCGAAGAAATAAAAATGGCTTGAGAAATCAAGCCATTTTTATTTCTTCGAAATTTCTGAATCCGTTCAGAAAATCTTTAATATTCATTCTTTTCTTTCCTTCCAATTGAACTTCTAAAGGAAAATATATTCCGTCTTTGGTGTAGATTTTAAATTCATTTTTTGAAATATCTAAACTTCCGACTGCTTTGTCATGGTTTGAAACTTCAAATTTTCCACCGAATATTTTCAACCCTTTTTCTTCTTCCCCGATTTTTAGAGTTGTGAAAGCAGCCGGATAAGGTGACATTCCCAAAATAAACTGATGGACTTCTTTCGAGCTTTTTGCCCAGTTGATTCTTGTATCTTCTTTAAAAATTTTAAAAGCATTTTTAGGATGTTCTACATAAGGCTGAGGTTTTTCAACGATTGAATTTTCTGCCAGTCCGTCTAAAGTTTTTACCACAAGTTTGGAGCCCATTTCCATCAGCCTGTCGTGAAGGCTTCCTGCATTTTCGTCGGGTAAAATTTCCAGTTCTTCCTGCAGCAAGATATTTCCCTCATCAATTTTTTCGTTGATAAAGAAAGTAGTGGCACCTGTTTTTTCCTCCCCATTAATTACGGCATAATTAATCGGAGCCGCCCCTCTGTAGTCAGGAAGCAATGAGGCGTGAAGATTGAAAGTTCCCATTTTAGGCATTTCAAAAAGAACTTTGGGCATCATCCTGAAGGCAACCACAACAAAAACATCAGCATCCAGTTTTCTTAATTCTTCTAAAAATTCAGGATTTCTCAGCTTCTCAGGCTGAAAAACAGGAATATTGTGTTCGGCAGCAAAAACCTTTACCGGAGATTGGTTGATTTTTTGTCCACGTCCGCTTGCTTTATCGGCAACGGTTACCACGCCTACCACTTCATGGTGAGAATTATGAATGGCTTCCAACGAAGTCTTTGCAAACTCCGGAGTGCCTAAAAAAACGACTTTCAATGATTTCATGATGCAAAGATAAGGTCTTTATTAAAGGATTAAAAGATTTAAAAATTAAAAATGTAACAGTTCGTATTAGGGCTGTCATGCTAAGCCTGTCGAAATATCTCGTATAAAAATAGATTTTTCCTCCGTTGAAATGACAAGGAAACTTTTAAGCTAACATATACGTTCTAAAATTCAACATTTTCACTTTCCCGGAATCAAGCAGAAAAATGAGATTTTCCAAAATATTTTCTTTTGAATGATAGCTCAACTGAATAGAAAGCTCTTCTATAGTGGAAGGTTTTTTACCGAGTAAATTGACAATCTGATTGGAGATATTCTTTCCGAAAATAGACTGTTTATTTTTTTCGCAGACAGAACATTTACCGCAATTTTTAGAATTTTTCTCACCAAAATAAGCCAGAATTAATTTCATTTTACAAAACTGATTATCCTCAATGTAAAATTTCATTTCTTCCCATTTCTGAATTTTATTCTTTTGAATATGCTCAAAAAGTTTCCAATAAAGAGAATTATTCACTCTTTCGTCTCTTGGTTTCAGAAACTTGATGCTCGATAAAGCACCATCTACATATTCCACGTAGCCTTTTTGCTGAAGTTCTTTTAATCTTTCTTTGATCAAATGAATACTCACTCCGATTTTATTGCTCACCTGCTGTTCGCTGAACATTACTTTATGAGTCGTAATTCCGGAAACGGTACGAAGCATTAACTCAAGAAAATAAGCGTCTTTCCGTGGCAGCTGCTCTATTTCATCAGCCTGCATAAGAAGTTGTAATGACGACAGGCTTTTATGATCATTAAAAAAGATAATTTCCTGATTGTGAAGAAAATTTAAAACGTTTTTAATTTTTGCAGCTGATAATTTTGTGAAATTCTGAATTCCGTTTGCATTCAACTGAAAAACTTTCTCAGGCAATTCAAACTCAGCAACCTGAAAAATGGAGTAGAGATAAGTGATGATTTTTAAAAATTCTGCCTTATTGGGAATCTGGTTTTTCAAGATCTGGTCAAAATTTAAAAGCTCCTGCTTGTCCCAAAGCATAAAAGCAAAACTGTCTTTTCCATCCCTTCCGGATCTTCCTATTTCCTGGTAATAATTTTCGATGGATGGAGAAGGAGAATAGTGAATAACGAAGCGTACATTATCTTTGTCAATCCCCATTCCGAAAGCATTGGTGGAAATTAGAACATTGTTGTCGCTGTTGTTCCATATGGTTTGCTTGGCATTTTTTTCTTTTGTCGTCAATCCTGCATGAAAAAAATCAACATTTTTCAATTGATGCTTATGCAAAAACTCAGTCAAAAGCTCAGCTTCTTTTCGGGTTCTTACATAGACAATTCCCGATTCATTAGTATATTTTAAAATATCTAAAATCCTCTGAAATTTGTCGGAAACTTCCTCAGTAAAAATTCTGATATTCTCTCTCTTAAAACTTTTTTGAAAGACTGTCGGATTTTTTAATTCAAGTTTTATTTTTATTTCCTCTAAAACTTTTGGGGTTGCTGTAGCTGTTAAAGCCAGGCAAGGAATTTTAGGATTATTTTTCCTGAAATCCTTGATGTTCTGATAGCTGGGTCTGAAATCCTGCCCCCATTCTGAAATACAGTGTGCCTCGTCCACCGCAATGAATGATATTTGAATTTCCTCGATATTCTGAAGAAACTGTTTATTGGTCAATCTTTCAGGAGAAATGTAAAGCATTTTTGTTAAGCCTTCTTTGCAACGGTCATAGATGGTTTCGGCGTCATATTCATCCAATTCGGAAGATAGATATTCAGCTTCAACACCTCTGGATTTTAATTGATTCACTTGGTCTTTCATCAAGGCCAAAAGGGGAGAAATAATTAAACAAGTTCCTTCTTTTAAAAGAGCCGGAAGTTGATAGCAAAGAGATTTCCCTGCACCTGTAGGCAAAAGTACAAGATTGTCTTTTTCATTAATTACAGAATCGATAATGGTTTCCTGAGAATCCCGGAAACTGTCATATCCCCAAAAATATTTTAGGGTTTTAAATTTTAACTCTTGAAAATCTTGCTGAGAAATCATAGGATAAAAATAATGAAAGTATCATAATAAAAAAAGCCACGCAGAGCGTGACTTTGATATAATTGACTAATAAGTTTATTATTTAGCTTCGAAGTAAACTCTTCTGTTTGCTCTGTTTTTCCATTCAGGACACTTAGTAGCAGGTTCGCACTCAGGATATTTAAGGTCTTTTTCACCTCTACCGATTGCGTTTAGTTTACCAGACTGAACACCGTTTTGAATTAAATAATTCTTAACATTGTTTGCTCTTCTTTCAGATAATTTTTGGTTATAAGCTTCAGAAGCTCTTGTATCTGTAGCTCCGATTACGTTATAA
>CBFGVN010000298.1:0-4520 GCA_965651845.1 uncultured Chryseobacterium sp.
ACCTTTTAACATGAAATTTATCGGCGTTGGAAATGAGCAATGGGGAGCCGATTATATTGAGCGCTACAAAGTTTTTGAAAAAGCGATTCACGCTAAATATCCCGATATCAAAATCATTTCCGGAAGCGGACCGTCTCCCGATGGCGAATTTTTCGATTACGGCTGGAAGGAACTCAAAAAGCTCAATGCTCAGCTTGTTGATGAGCATTACTACAATTCTCCGGAATGGTTTATGAAAAATGCCGGAAGATATGATAGTTATGACCGTTCCGGACCCAAAGTTTTTGCCGGAGAATATGCGGCGCAATCGGTTGGTGTCGTGAAACCTGACAACAAAAACAATTGGCTCACCGCACTTTCGGAAGCGGCTTTTATGACCGGATTGGAACGAAATGCAGACGTCGTGACAATGACTTCCTACGCACCGCTTTTCGCCCACGCAGACGGATGGCAATGGACTCCGGATTTGATTTGGTTTAATAATTTAAAATCTTACGCTACTCCGAATTATTACGTTCAGAAATTATTTTCAAACAACAAAGGAACAGATTTAATTAAAATCTCCGAAAACGGGAAGCCGTTAAAAGGAGAAAATAATCTCTATGCATCGGCAGTTCGAGACAATAAAAAAGGAGAAACCATTATTAAAATTATCAATTCAAATCCTCAGGAAACCTTAGTTGAGATCAATCCGAGAAACATCAAAATAGGCAGTGAGATGACCAAAATTATACTGACTTCTTCAGGACTTTCTGATGAAAATAATTTCCAGACAGAAACCATTTCACCAAAAGAAGAAATCCAGACTATTAAAAAAGGAAAGATTTCTGTCGGAATTCCTGCAAATTCTCTTGTCGTTTTGAAAATTAAATAGCTTTAAACCATTATCAATAAAAGAAAAATTAAAATTAAGTGTAAATATTACATTTATTTAAAATAGAATCTTATATTTGTTTTATCTCTGATGAAGAACTAACTCAATCTTAATACTAAAAAGGTTTAGGCAGGCTCAGCCTGACAATGGTAAATATTACAGTTGATATTAGGGCTGTCATCCTGAGCTTGTCGAAGGATTTATTAAAATAATTCATAGAAAATTAATTATCCATGTTAATGAAAAAATATGTTATCGGCTTAGACTATGGAACAGATTCCGTTCGTGCCGTTTTGATTGATACAGAAAACGGAGCAGAACTTGCAACATCTGTCAGCTATTACCAAAGATGGAAAGAAGGAAAATTCTGCAAGCCCGAAAAAAATCAATTTCGTCAGCATTCGCTCGACCATATCGAGGGTCTGGAAAAGACCATTTCATCTGTTGTAAAAGAAAGTGGGCTTGCACCGGAGAGTATCGTCAGTATTTGTATTGATACCACAGGTTCGTCACCGCTTCCCGTGAATAAGGATGGCGTTGCATTGTCTCTTTTACCGGAATTTTCAGAAAATCCGAATGCGATGATGGTTTTGTGGAAAGACCATACTTCAATAAATGAGGCCGAAGAAATCAATCAATTAGCAAGAAACTGGGGCGGCGAAGATTATACAAAATTTGAAGGTGGGATTTACTCCTCCGAATGGTTTTGGGCAAAAATTCTCCATATCAGCAGAGAAGATGAAAAAGTAAAAAAAGCAGCTTACAGCTGGATGGAACACTGCGACTATATCACATTTTTACTCTCCGATAATCAGGATTTGGCAACTTTTAAAAGAAGCCGTTGTGCAGCTGGTCACAAATCAATGTGGCATGAGTCGTGGGACGGACTTCCTTCCAAAGATTTTCTTGTTCAGTTGGACCCGTCTTTAGCCGAACTTCGTGATAGGCTTTACGAAAAAACTTACACATCCGACGAAGTTGCCGGAAATTTAAATACAGAGTGGGCAGAAAAATTAGGATTAACCACGAATACAGTAATTGCTGTCGGAACTTTCGACGCACATTCCGGAGCAGTAGGAGCAAAAGTGGAGGAGAATACGCTTATCAGAATTATGGGAACGTCAACTTGTGATATTATGGTAGCTCCCAACGAAATCATCGGTGACAAAACTGTAAAAGGAATCTGCGGGCAGGTCGATGGTTCTGTTATTCCTGGATTGATGGGATTGGAGGCGGGACAATCTGCTTTCGGGGATGTTTTGGCTTGGTACAAAGACATTCTAATCTGGCCAATGCACAATATCATGGTGAATTCCAGTGTGATTGATGAAAATCAAAAACAGTTGTTAAAAGAAGAAATAGAAAATAATCTCATTCGCAATCTTACTTTGGAAGCAGAAAAAATTCCACTTTCAGAGGTTGTTCCGGTTGCGTTAGACTGGATCAACGGACGCAGAACGCCGGATGCCAATCAGGAACTGAAAATGGTTATCAGCAACCTTTCTTTGGGGACAAAAGCACCACATATTTTCAAGGCACTGGTGAATGCTATTTGTTTCGGGGCCAAGAAAATCGTCGATCGTTTCGAAGAGGAAGGTGTCAAAATTAATAAAGTAATAGGAATTGGAGGCGTTGCCAGAAAGTCGCCGTTCATTATGCAGACTTTGGCCAACGTTCTCAATATGCCGATTGTCGTTGCAGCATCAGATCAGGCTCCGGCTTTGGGTGCGGCAATTTATGCGGCCGTTGCGGCGGGAATTTATCCGACTGTTCAGGAAGCAAGCCAAAAAATGGGCTCTGATTTTGAGGCAGAATATTTCCCACAAACAGAAAAGGTAGAAAAATATGCAGAATTTATGAGCCAGTATCAGGTTCTCGCAGATTTTGTCGAAAACAATATTAAAGCAAAGAAAAAGTTGACAGCAGACAGTTTATAGTTGATAAAAATTAAGACAAAAGAGCTCTGTAAGAGCCTCCCGTTAATAATAACAATCTACAACCATCAACTAAAATTATTATGGCAGCTTTATCCGTCTGTAGTTTATCCTGAGCTTGTCGAAGGGCTCCCGCTTTTTTGTTCCGCTCTGCTACACAAAAAGAGCTCCGCTCAAGCCGGGCTGCGAGCAATTCGACGTTTAAAATTTGAATAAGATTATTCAATATCAATAGAGGCGGGCTTTAGCCCGTCTACAAAAAAATAAGAACAAATTCGGCTTTAGCCAAATGAAAATCAAATCAGACATCGGGCTAAAGCCCGACACAATTGAAAAACGGATATTTAATATTTAAATTATTTTAATCTTTCAATCATTTAATAAAATAAAATGAGCATCTATAAAGAACTACAAAGAGAATGTTACGAAGCCAATATGCAGCTCGATGCATTGAAGCTGGTCGTTTACACATTCGGAAACGTAAGTGCTGTTGATCGTGACAAAGGAATCTTTGCTATCAAACCGAGCGGTGTTCCTTACGAATTATTGAAACCGGAAGACATTGTGATTTTAGATTACGATGCCAATGTAGTCGAAGGAAATTTAAGACCGTCTTCAGACACCAAAACCCACGCTTATCTTTACAAAAACTGGGAAAACATCGGTGGAATCTCGCATACACACGCTATCTATTCCGTAGCTTGGGCGCAGGCGCAGCTGGACATCCCTATTTTCGGAACGACACACGCAGACCATTTGACAACAGATATTCCTTGTGCACCGCCAATGCGTGATGATTTAATCGAAGGAAACTACGAATACAACACCGGAATCCAGATTCTCGATTGCTTCAAGGAAAAAAACTTGTCTTATGAAGAAGTGGAAATGGTGCTCATCGGAAACCACGGACCATTCACGTGGGGAAAAAATGCCGAAAAAGCCGTTTACAACAGCAAAGTTCTTGAGACCATTGCTGAAATGGCATATCTCACAAGACAAATCAACCCGAATGCGCCTCGTTTGAAAGATTCATTAATCAAAAAACACTACGAACGCAAACACGGCAAGAACGCTTATTATGGACAGTAGTTTGGCTTCTGGCGAATAGCTTTTAGCTTTTGGCAATTGTCATCGTTCAATAGAAGACTACGAACCCGAAGGGTTCAATATCAGTAGCCGTAGGTGTAAACCTATGGAAAAAAAATAAAAATCAATTATCAATTATAAATCATCATTTATAAAATATGTTAACACCTCTCAATACAAAAGAAATCTGGTTCATTACCGGAAGCCAGCATTTATACGGCCCTGAAACATTAGCGCAGGTTGCAGAACATTCGGCGAAAATCGTAGAAGCGTTTAATGCGTCTTCACAGATTCCTGTAAAAGTCGTTTTAAAACCAACGGTAAAAACAACGGAAGAAATTTTTGAAACGCTTACAGCTGCCAATTTCGCAAAAGATTGTATAGGAATTGTAACCTGGATGCACACTTTCTCACCCGCAAAAATGTGGATTCGCGGACTGACTGCTTTACAAAAGCCGATGTTGCATCTTCATACACAATTCAATCAGGATATTCCGTGGTCTACAATGGATATGGATTTTATGAATCTGAATCAGGCTGCTCATGGCGACCGTGAATTTGGATTTATGGTGAGCCGTCTTCGCAAAAACAGAAAAGTTGTCGTAGGGCATTGGGCGGAAGAAAGA
>CBFGVN010000299.1:0-4519 GCA_965651845.1 uncultured Chryseobacterium sp.
AACCGGCAAATCATGATGCAATATATCCTGGTAACGTGGTGTTATCAGCTTTTTATTCGCGGGTAGATTTACCCATAACTGTAGTATGTGCGCATATCCATCTTCTGGTGCCTCCTCAAGATGCAACAGGCCTTTTCCGGCGCTCATCCATTGGGTATCCCCACCCTTTAGTTGCCCTTTGTTCCCCAGGTTGTCGCTATGATTCAGGACACCGTCAATCACATATGTTACCGTTTCAATACCCCTGTGCGGATGGTAGTCAAATGCTCCCTTTTTCATGTGATCTTCCGCCATTACAAGGAATGGATCAAAAAGCTCCCATTTTCCCGGGGGCAGTATCAGCCCTGCTTTATGTATTTCCGTATCTTTGTGAAGGGTTACTGGCCATTTGTCCCTTATAGCCCGCTTGATGATTTCTTTGTATGCCATGATTTTTATAATTACTATATTAGATTATTTTAGCTGTTGATATCCGGAATTAGGATTGTGCCATTAAAAGAGGATTCATTTTCTGGCTTATGCCCTAATACTATTTTTGAATACTAAATCCATAAAATTCATTTGTCATGGGATAAGAATGGTGGTACCTGTTGTCTTTCTGTTTTCTAATTTCCTATGGACTTCTGCTGCCTCTGCAAGCGGAAAACGAGTTGGGTTTATTTCGCCAAAAGTTCCTTTTAAGTATTCTTTATAAACTTCTGAAGATAAGATTTCAAGGTGCTGATGGGATTGAATGTAGCGACCTATATCCGGACTGACGAAACTAATCTGATTTTGATCAAGGATAGTTTGATTTACGTTAGGAAATCCGGAAGCGTAGCCAAAAAGTACGGCCGTACCCCCAGGTTTAATCAATTCGATTGATTTGCCGAAGGTAGCAGCACCTACACCGTCGTAAAGTGCATCTATTTTGTGCCCGCCAGTTATTTGAAGTACCCTTTCGGCAAGATTTTCTGTATCAAGCGCAATGGCACCGTCAAGTCCGGCCAGTTGTTTCTTCTTCGTTTCTGAACCAACGGTACCGATGACCGTTGCGCCCAAAGACTTTGCCCATCTTGATAAAAGTGAACCAACACCTCCTGCTGCGGCATGTACCAACAAGATATCCCCTTTCTTTACCTGATATACGATTTTCAGCAGCACGTTTGCAGTCAGTCCTTTTGCCTGTAAGGCGGCGGCTGTTTCAAACGAAATTTCATCGGGAAGGTGTACCAGATTATCCGCATATACCAACCTTCGTTCCGCGTAAGCCCCCATAGCATGATGGTAAGCTACACGGTCACCCGCTTTAAAATGGGTAATGTCTTTGCCGACTGACTCTATGATACCGCTGGCCTCTACACCGGTACCCATTGGAAACCTTGTTATGGGAAATGTTCCATTTCGAAACATAGTATCTACAAAATTCACTCCGATGGCTTCTTGCTTAAGCAATATTTGATTTGCTGCGGGATCGCCCACAAATTCCTCTTCGTACACCAGTACTTCCGGACCTCCCTGGCTGTACATTTTAATTACCCCAGAGATTTTATTGTCATTTATCTGTTTCATATTTTTTGTTTTAGTTTTAACCCAATCTTGAGCAACTGTTCAAGATTGGGGCAAAAAAATTATTTATTTCATATAATTACCATACCAGGAATGATACTTTCTTGGATATGATTATCGTACTTATATGATGGAGCATCTTATCCAATTTATTTCAGTTTGATGAGATTATGGGTGATAAGTGCACCTCCGAATTCCTGCAACCTGCCACCTTCATCCAAACCTCCCAGATCAATGGGATAAAAGCCCAGGTCTTTTGCAAAGGATGCAACTTTCTTTTTTGATTCTGCATCGTCACCTGAGACAAAGATGACCCTTTTACCGTTATGCGCATGGGGGTCAGAGGCCAATATTGCAGCCGGTAAGGTATTGAATGCTTTCACAAGTGAGGCTCCGGGAAATAGGTCTGTGTTAACCCTGCTGGATGTCTTTCCACCAAGGTCTTTAGGTTTAAATTCCGGAAAGACAATAGCATTGCTCGTATCTATGACAGTACGTCCTTTCCAATCGATATCTTTTACAGCTTCAGGTATCTGGTCAAAATGAACGGCAATCAGTACCAGATCGGCCTGGGCAGCTTCAGTTGGAGTTCCTGCCGTTACTCTTTCTCCTAAAGACGAAGCCAGATCAGCCAATTCAGCAGGTTTTTTCCTACTGCTGATCGTTACTTGATAACCTGCTCTTGATGCGTGCCTTGCAACAGCTTGCGCGATGTGTCCCGCTCCCAATATTCCAAGAGTACTAGGAGTGTCTTGGGGATTCACGTTTTCTGAAATTCTATTTTCCATTTTTAGATTTTAATGATTAAAGAGTATGACCTGTTTAAAAACGATATAATTTACCATGGAAACGATCCATCCGGTGCAGAGAACAGTACTGAAGGGGCATTCTGTCCAAGAGCTGCACGTACAATATTGCGGGAAGCCTCTTCGACGGTTTCCGTTCCCTCAAAATTATTCATAGCGGTCGCTGCAAAACCCGGACTTGCCGCCTCCACACGAATATTGCTAGATTCCAACTCGATGGATAAGGCCAGGGTGATAGCGTTGACGGCTGTTTTACCTGCACCGTAAACAACATTGAAGCCTCCACGATACGGATATTCCGGGTCTGCGTTAAGATTTAAAGATGCCATACCACTGGATAAATTGACGATGCGGGCAGAAGGAACTTTGTGAAGCAATGGCAGAAAGGCCTGGGTAACAGCCAGTAGTCCGAAAACGTTTGTTTCCCATACGGCCCGCATCTCGTCAATATCTGCTACACTAGCTTTGCCAGACGCCAGTATTTCTTCCAATGACCTTTCTGATGAACCTGCATGCGAGATCCCAGCGTTATTGACCAATACGTCAAGTCTGCCAAATTCTGTATTTACCTGATTGGCTGCCTTCAAAATGGATTCCTTATTGGTTACATCAATGGCAATCGGATACGCATTTTCACCTATTTCCGAGACAGCCTCTTTTGCATTTTCTAATTTGCGGGATCCGACCAGTACAATGAAACCATGGCCTGCCAGCTCTTTTGCAACCTGTTGGCCGATACCTCGGTTAGCTCCTGTGATCAACGCTACTTTTTTTTCTGTTTTTTGCTCTGAATTTGACATTGTCTTAAAATTTAAATGTTAATATAATTTATACTTGAATGACTGTTCAAGAATAGGGTAAAAAAAATTTATCGTGTTATCATATCTAATAAATCATCAATGATTTTGGATATGCGGTTTTTATCCTTATAAAGAATGAAATTCTGCCCCAAGCCCGGCAAAGTGGCTACGATGAGTTGGGCCAATGAGAAAGTATCCTGCTTATCATTGATAACCCCAGCTTTTTGCGCATTGATGACCATTTGTTCGAAAATCTCGAACAGTTTATCCATGCTGTTCTTCAATATCTGATGCGTTTCACCATCTGTCGCTGCGAGTTCGAAAGAGGTTTTAACTGAAAGGCAGGAGTCCTGGCTTAGTACGGAATTGGTAGCAACCTCCATATAAAATTCGCGAAGTAATTCCAGCGGATTTTTCTGTGTTTCCTTTTGCTTCAGGTCGTATGCATAAATGGGGTTTAGATAATCCTTGAGACAAGCCAAAAATAAGTCATGCTTGTTTCCAAAGGTATTATAGAGACTCCCTGGATTTAGCCCGGTAGCTTCTACCAAATCTTTCATCGAAGTGGCGTGATAACCCTTCTTCCAAAATACCTGTAGTGCTTTGGAGATGATTTTTTGCTCGTTAAATTCTATTACTCTCGGCATGATGATACAAAGATATAAATTATTTTTGAATGATTGTTCAAAAATAAAATTATTTTTTACTTTTTTGTATTATCAATATCCATGCGCTTGAGCTTGCCCTGCCTGTTAATTCTACCAACGTTCCTTTGGTAAGGATTTTGGCGACATTAGGGCTAATCCAATACGAACAATTGTAATATGTAGTCAGTTCCCTGCGTTCTCCATGCTTGGCCCTGTAGCTGTCATTGATGGCTACTGAAAAGTTTACGACCTGTCTGTCGTTTTTAAGTGTGTTGATTTCTGCGTTTTTGGTAATTCTACCGACAATTGTGTTCATAATATTCTTACAGTGCGTAAATAAAATTCATAATCGGCAATAAACCCGGGATTAATATGACGGACATCAATATCTGTAATATGATACTTCCATTTCATAAATGCCTGAGTATGCTGCAATAAGGTTTCATATCTTTCCCAAGTTCCCTTAGAAAATTCTTTTCCTATCAATTCTTTCATCTTCGAATTGTGGTCTTTGAAAACCTCAACAAGGGTAATCTTTCTTTCCTCAATTCCTAAATATTTATTCCGCAGGTTTTCACAAGTTATTTCTTTTCCTTCAGTGAACAGGCTATTATAGCATTCAAATAATTTTGATCTGATCCCTTCCAAAAATGAATTTAATTGTTTCACATTGGGGTAACGTTAGATTTTTAAGATTAGTAATTGTATTTGCGAATCT
>CBFGVN010000300.1:0-4517 GCA_965651845.1 uncultured Chryseobacterium sp.
CTTCAAAATTCATAATATCTGCGGAAATATTTTTGTCTTTTAGCCCTTCAACAAAAACTTTTTTAGATGCGGGATTCGGATAAACTTTTATTTCAGCAAGATTTTCGTTTTCCTGAGTTCCTAAGCTTGTTGTAGTCACTCTGAAAATTTTTCCGTTATTCACAGCTGCGACGAACAATTCATTCTGATTATTCACCCCAAAGGTTGAAAAATTATTTCCTGAAAATGCTGGTGACCAGGTGATTGAGTTGTTTGAATTTAAAATACCGATTTGTGTAGAACAGTAGTCTGCAAAAATATATTTTCCCTGTAAAACAGGAAATTGTGTTCCTCTATAAACGTAACCTCCTGTAATCGAGCATTTTCCTCCGGAGTGATCATATACGGCAACCGGAAATGTCATAGTAGATTGGGCTGCACACCCGGAAGTATTATAGGTGTTATTTCCCTCATAGCATCTCCATCCGTAGTTGACTCCGGCCTGTGTAAGAGGCATTCGGTTGATCTCTTCATATAGTCCCTGACCGACATCCGCAATCATTACATTCCCTGAAACGGTATCGAAATTAAATTTCCAGGCATTTCTCAATCCGTAAGCCCAGACTTCATCCGCTCCATCCACACCTACAAAAGGATTTCCGGGTGGAATATTGTAAGGTCCTGTAGAATTGACGTCTAATCTTAACAATTTTCCTAAAAGAGAATTTTTGTTTTGGGCATTATTGTTCGGGTCACCGCCGCTTCCTCCATCACCCGTAACAATCCACAAATAGCCATCCGGCGCAAAATGAATACTTCCTCCGTTGTGATTATCAAACGGTTTTGACTGGTTGATAATAATTTTTTCAGTGGCCGGATCTGCAACATCAGGATTTGAACTTCGGGTGTATCTTGCCACCGTGATGTTGCCATCCGTGTCATTATAATATACAAAAAAATACCCATTTGTCGGGTATTGCGGATGAAATGCCAGTCCTAAAAGTCCTCTTTCTCCTCCGTAAGTAATTTTTGAGCTGATATTCAAGAAATTAGTTGGGTTTACGGTTCCGTTCGGTTGTACAATTTTAATGATTCCGTTTTGCTGTACGACAAACATTCTGCTGTCATTGGCATTTACAATTTCGACTGGGGCAGTAAACCCGGTAGCAAATTCTTCCAGACTAATGCTTTGGGCATTAATAAACAGGGAAGAAAAAATACTTGCTGTAAAAAGTAGTTTTTTCATAATATTTTGATATTTAGTGTATTAAACATGAATGAAAATTTCATACCAATCAAACATTGAAAAATTCATTACAATACCATGAAAAAATTATGAAACCTGCTATAAAAATAAGAATGCCGATATATCTGAAAATAAATGATTTCTGTTGTTAAAAATTCATAAAATACAAGAAAATGATTATATTTGCCGACTTAATTTAACGTAGTTATAACAAAATGCAAGGAAAAGGACTTATTACAATTGTTGCTATTGTACTAGGGTTGATTTGCTTAAACGAGCTATTACCAACATGGTACGCCAGCAAAATTGAAAAGCAGGCGACTGCTATTGCAGGAGACAATCCGGAGAAGTATCAGAAAGAAATTGCAAGACTTTCTAAGGATACGCTGAATCTGGGATTCACAAAACTTTATTACACTAAAGCCAAAGACAAGGAAATGAAACTTGGTCTTGACCTGAAAGGCGGGATCAACGTTCTTTTGGAGATCAACCAAAGAGATCTTGTGAATGATTTAACAAATTATTCTACAAACCCGATCCTTATCGAGGCTTTAAACAAAACAGATGAAGTTCAGAAGAATTCTACGAGATCTTACATCGATAATTTTTTCGACCAGTTCGATGCAATTAACAAAACTAAAGGTACAAACCTGAAGTTGGCAGATCCGGAAATCTTCGGAAATACAACGCTTACTGAAGTAAAGTACAACACACCTGATGAGCAGGTAAAAAGCATTGTTAAAAGAAAAATCGATGCGTCTGTAGGAACAGCTTTCGAGGTGATCAGAACGAGAATTGACAAGTTAGGAGCCATCCAGCCAAACGTTCAGAGAGTGCCTGGTACGGCTAGAATTTCTGTGGAAATGCCTGGTATGAAAGACATCGATAAGGTGAAGAAAATGCTTCAGACTTCTGCAAAACTTCAATTCTGGGAAGTGCAACAAGTTCCTGAAATGGCACCATATTTCCAGACGTTAACGTCTATGGTTGCTGCTAAAGGTGATTCTATGGGAGTTGCGAAAAACGTAAACTTCATGAATCTTTTACACCTTGACAAATTAAGAACAAATGGTGTTGCCAACGTAAAATTGTCTGATACTGCTGTTGTAAACAAAATTTTAAACAGTAAAGTAGCACAGTCTCTACGCCCGGCTAACATTAAATATACACAATTCATGTGGGGTTACAAACCTGAAGCTACAGATTCCGAAAGTCTGGTATTGTATGCGATCAGAGGTAACATCAATCAAAAAGCTCCTGTAGACGGTGCTGTTGAATCTGCAAACATCAGTTATGATGAGCTAAGCAGAGTAGTAGTAGACATGCAGATGGATTCTAAAGGTGCTAAAGAATGGAAAACTTTAACAGAGAAAAACGTTGGTAAGCCTGTTGCTGTAACGCTTGACGGTAGAGTTTATACTGCACCGAACGTTGTAAATGCTATTCCTAACGGTAGAACGCAGATCTCCGGTAACTTCTCTCAGGAAGAAGCTAAGGAATTGGTAGACGTTTTAGGAGCCGGTAAATTGCCTGCAGGTGCAAAAGTGGTTCAGGCTACGGTTGTAGGGCCGTCTTTAGGACAGGAATCTATTGATGCAGGGTTAATGTCATTCATTATTGCATTTGCAATCATCATTGTTTATATCATTTTCTATTATGGTGGAGCTGGTGTTTATGCGGTAATTGCAATGATTATCAACTTATTCTATATTTTCGGTATCATGGATTCGGGAGACTTTACGCTTACCCTTCCTGGTATCGCGGGTATCGTTCTTACGATGGCAGTCGCGGTCGACACGAACGTTATCATCTATGAAAGAACAAAAGAAGAATTATTTGCCGGAAAAGGTATTCTTGAAGCATATAAAGATGGTTTCAAACATGCATTGAATGCGATTATCGACGGTCACACAACGACTTTCTTAACGGCGGTTGTATTATTCTTCTTCGGAACAGGGCCTATCAAAGGTTTTGCTTTAACGCTAATGATCGGTATTGCGATGACATTATTCACGTCGGTATTACTTTCGAGAGTAATGATCTTCTCAAGATTAAATAAAGGAAAAGGACTTTCTGTCTGGACTCCGGCTACGAAAAATTTATTCAGAAATACTTGGATCGATTTTATCGGAAAAAGAAAATATGCTTACATTTTCTCGGCAGTTCTTACAGTGGTTTGTATCATTTCGATTGCTACACACGGTTTCAAATACGGTATCGACTTTACAGGTGGTAGAAACTACGTAGTAAGATTTGATAAGAATATTAATGCTAACGATGTTGAAGAAAAATTAGTTACATTATTCAAAACAGAAGATGGTAAAAACTCTTCTGTTGAGGCTAAAACTTTCGGAAACGACAAGCAGCTGAAAATCTCTACAGATTATCTGATTGATGACGAATCTTTAAAGGCTGACCAGATTATCGAACAAAAATTATTTGAAGGTTTAAAATCAAACTTACCTGCAAATATGACATTGAAAGATTTCAAATCTGCTGATAAAGACCATGCAGGAATCGTTTCTTCTGAAAAAGTAGGACCTTCTGTTGCAGATGATATTAAAGTTCATGGTATTTATGCCGTTTTAGCAGCACTGGGGATGATCTTTGTCTATATTTTGGTAAGATTTAGAAAATGGCAGTTCTCTCTTGGGGCGGTTGCTTCATTATTCCACGATGCGGTAATTATTCTAGGAGCTTATTCATTGCTTCACAAGTATATGCCGTTTAACATGGAAATCAATCAGGATTTTATTGCTGCGATCCTAACGGTATTAGGTTATTCCATCAACGATACGGTAATTATCTTCGACAGAATTAGAGAATATTTAAGAGAGAAAAAATCTTTAACATTAGCAGGATTATTCGATGACTCTATTTCAAGTACATTGGGTAGAACCTTCAACACCTCATTTACTACAATCCTTGTAATTTTGGCGATCTTCATTTTTGGTGGAGACAACCTGAGAGGATTCATGTTTGCGATGTTAATCGGTATCGGATTTGGTACATATTCATCCATCTTCGTAGCGTCTGCTATTGCTTACGACTTCCTGAAAAAAGGAAAAGAAGAGGAAGTTCATGGGAAATCAACTACAAACAAAGAAGTACTTGCTTCAAAATAATTTATACTACAATAAATAAGAGAAAAAGCCTTCCAGAAGTGGAAGGCTTTTTTGTGCATAATAGTGAATTTGCTATTGCTTATTAAAAGTGAAAAAGTAATTCACTTAAACTTTTATTTGAAGCTATTCCTGCTTTTCGCACTCGCTATTTTCTTGATTCGGCTGCG
>CBFGVN010000301.1:0-4510 GCA_965651845.1 uncultured Chryseobacterium sp.
ATATTTTACATGAAGAAAACCCTGCAAAAGGGATCAGTTTCGGAATGGAATTTTTACCGGGACAGTACGATCAGCGTGCGGATTCTGCTCAGCAATGTATTGCTTTATTAACTGAAAATGAGAAGTCTAAAGTAAGAAGCGGAAAATTAATCGAGTTTGAAGGAGTTTCGGAATCTGATTTAGCAAAAATCAAAGATCTTTTAATCAATAAAGTAGAATCTCAGGAAAAAGATTTAACCATTTTAAATATTCCTGCGGAAGAAGTTCCATCGAAAGTGATTGTTCACGAAAATTTTAATTCGTTTAATTCGGATGAATTAGAGCAATTTTATAATACTCATGGTTTTGCTTTAGGCTTGGATGATTTGAAATTTATTCAGGAATATTTTAAATCCGAAAACAGAAATCCTACGGAAACTGAACTTAAAGTTTTAGACACGTACTGGAGCGATCACTGTCGTCATACTACGTTTGAAACAGAGTTGTCAAATATTGAATTTGAAGGACAATTTAAGCATACATTGGAAACCATTTTCAATGATTATATCGAAAAAAGAAAATTCTTAGGACGTGAATTGAAACCAATTTCTTTGATGGATTTGGCAACAGTTTGCGGAAGATATTTACATAAAACAGGCAATTTGGAGAACTTGGTGGTTTCAGATGAAATCAACGCTTGTACGATCCAAATCGAAGCGGAATACGATGGTAAAAAAGAACCGTGGTATTTGTTATTCAAAAACGAAACACATAATCATCCAACGGAAATTGAGCCTTTTGGTGGTGCTTCAACGTGTTTAGGGGGAGCAATCAGAGATCCATTGTCCGGACGTTCTTTCGTGTTCCAGGCAATGAGGTTAACGGGTGCTGCTGATGTGTTGGAATCTGTTGATAGAACATTACCGGGTAAATTACCTCAAAAAACAATCACAAAACAGGCCGCCAACGGGTATTCTTCTTATGGTAACCAAATCGGTTTGGCGACTACGATGGTTTCTGAAATCTATGACGAAGGCTATAAAGCTAAAAGAATGGAAGTTGGTTTCGTTGCCGGAGCGGTTCCTGTGGACTGGGTTAGACGTGAAAAGCCTGCAGCTGGTGACTCTATCATTATTTTAGGGGGTGCGACTGGCCGTGATGGTGTTGGTGGAGCAAGCGGAAGTTCAAAAGAACAGGACGAAACTTCTATCCATACGATGAGTTCTGAAGTTCAGAAAGGAAATGCGGTTGAAGAACGTAAAATCCAGAGATTATTTAGAAATCCTGAAGTAACGAGATTAATTAAAAAGTCAAACGACTTTGGAGCGGGTGGAGTTTCTGTAGCGATCGGTGAAATTGCTGATTCATTGGAAGTTAATTTAGATGTGTTACCTTTAAAATATGAAGGTTTGAACGGAACCGAGCTGGCTATTTCTGAATCTCAGGAAAGAATGGCGGTTGTTGTTGAACCAAAAGATAAAGAAAAATTCATCAAATTTTGTGAAGCTGAAAATATTGTCGCTGTTGAGGTTGCAAAAGTGACGGATTCAGGAAGGATGCAGATGTTCTGGAAAGGGGATAAAATTGTTGATCTTTCAAGAGCGTTTTTAGATACGAACGGTTGTTCAAAAAGCCAGGAAGTTAAAATTACTCACCTTAATGAAGTAAAAGAGGAAGTTCCGTCTTTTAATGAAGAGAATTTCTTAAAAATATTAAGTGATAAAAATGTTGCTTCTCAAAAAGGATTGCTGGAAATGTTCGATTCATCTATTGGTGCGACTACGGTTGCGATGCCTTTAGGAGGGAAATACCAGCAGACTTTGATGGAGGGAAGTGTTCAGACATTACCGATTATCGGAGCAAAAAATATTGAGACAGTTTCTTTGGCGAGTTGGGGATTCGATGCAGAGATTTCTAAGCAGAATTCTTTGCTGGGAGCTTCTTACGCGGTTGTAGAAAGTGTGGCGAAGATCGTTGCGATGGGCGGCGATTACAAAAATATCAGATTCAGTTTCCAGGAATATTTTGAGAAATTAGGTCAGAATCCTGAAAAATGGGGAAAACCTTTAGCTTCATTGCTGGGAGCTTATGATGCTCAAATTAACTTTGGATTGGCTGCTATCGGTGGTAAAGATTCAATGAGAGGAACGTATCAGGATTTGAATGTTCCGCCAACGTTGATTTCTTTCGCTTGTGCGAACGGAGAAAAGAAAAATATTATCTCTCCTGAATTTAAAAGTGAAGGAAATAAAGTTTATTTCTTCAATCATATCGCTCAGGAAAACGGACTTCCGAACTATGATGCTTTAAAAGATGTTTATGAATTTATTTTCGAAAATATCAAAGCCGGAAAAATCGTTTCTGTGAAAACAGTGAAAGAAGGTGGAGTTGCAGTGGCTCTGGCAAAAATGAGCTTCGGAAACAGATTAGGTGCTGAAATTACGGTTGACGAGAATGTTTTATTAGCTAAAAATATTGGAAGTTTAATCATCGAGTCTAAAGAAGAATTAAGTTCTGTAAATCTTCAGTTACTCGGAGAAGTTAAAAATTCAAATGTTATTAAAATTAATGATGCTGAATTCTCGATTGAGAAACTTTTAGCTGCAAACACGAATACGTTTGAAAATCTTTTCCCAACGATTGAAAAGGAAAAAATTACGGTTGCCATTGATGAGAAATTCAACTCCATCAACCCAAGAAATATTATCATTAAAAAACACGGAATCGCTCAGCCAAAAGTATTCGCGCCGGTTTTCCCAGGAACAAACTGTGAGTACGATACACTGAATGTTTTCGCAAAAGAAGGAGCTGTAACCAGCAGCCTACCTTTAATCAACATCAATCACCAATTATTGGATGAAAGTATTGATGCTTGGGTGGAAGAAATTAAAACTTCTCAGATTTTGGCTTTCTCAGGAGGTTTCTCTGCAGGTGACGAGCCGGATGGTTCTGCAAAATTCATTGTAAATGTGTTGAAAAACGAAAAGATGAGAAACGCCGTTCATGAATTGCTCGACAGAGACGGGATGATTATCGGGATCTGTAACGGTTTCCAGGCGTTGGTGAAATCCGGATTGTTACCTTACGGAAGAATTAAAGACTTGGATGAAAATTCCCCGACATTGGCTCACAATGCGATCAGAAGACACATTTCCCAAATGGTGAATGTAAGAGTTGTAAATGACGAATCACCTTGGTTAAAAGGTATGAAAGATCAGGTGTTTACGATTCCGATTTCTCACGGTGAAGGTCGTTTTATGGCTTCCGAAGCAGAAATTCAGAAGCTTTATGAAAACGGGCAGATTGCAACGCAGTATTTAGATTTAGAAGGAAATATCGCTCACGGAATGCCGTTCAATCCAAATAATTCATTGTTCGGAATTGAAGGAATCACGAGTCCGGATGGAAAAATCTTTGGTAGAATGGGACACCCGGAACGATTTGCAGAAGGGTTGATGAAAAATATTCCAACTGCGAATTACCACAATATCTTTAAAAATGGAGTGGAATACTTCAAATAAGCTTCTGGCTTTTAGCAATTAGCTTTTGGCTTTAAAAAGTTTTTTAGTTAATATTTAGCAGTAATATAAAAAAAATGGCTGTCAGCAATGGCAGTCATTTTTTTGAAGCTTTAAAAACAATAGTATTAGCGATGTGTCATGCTGAGCTTGTCGAAGCATCTCAACAATATTTTATGGTTTAAAAAATAATCTAATCAATGCCCAACCTATTTTCTTACGGAACCCTGCAAAAAGAACAAGTACAAATTGAAACTTTCGGAAGACTTTTAAACGGAGAAAAAGACATTCTTACAGGTTATAAAATTGAAATGCTGGAAATTACAGATCCTGAAGTTTTGAGAAAAAGTAACCAGAAATACCATCCCATTTTAGAATTTTCGGGCAATGCTGAGGATGAAGTAGAAGGTGTTTTGTTTGAAGTGACAGACGAAGAAATTCTTCAGGCCGACAAATATGAGGTGGATGATTACAAAAGAATTGAAACGGTTTTTAAATCTGGAAAGTCAGGATTTATTTATGTTGGGAAATGATTTTAGTTTTAAACACGAATAACACTAATTTTTTCACAAATGATACAAACGCCTGTGTAAATCTGTGAAATCAGTGGGGAAATAACTTTTAAATCAATAGGAACGGGCTTTAGCCCGTTTAACTTTTATGGTCTGAATGCGGCTTTAGCCAAAACGTAGATTCTTTATGTTCAGAATGACAAAAAATATTAAAAATCAATTAAAAACATACTTCCAATACACCAAAACTCCAACAACAACAGAAACTGCCGTCATCAAAAGAACAGCACCCGCTGAAATATCCTTGATAAAACCAATCCTTTTGTCAAATTCCGGTTGAATGATATCGCATATTTTTTCGATGGCCGTATTGAAAATTTCCGCAGATAAAACTCCAAAGGAAACAATGAGAATTAAAATGGTATCAATTGTTGAAAGTTTTAAATAAAAAATCAAAAAAATATTAATAAAGAAAGCCAAAAGCTCAATCTGGAAATTTCT
>CBFGVN010000302.1:0-4501 GCA_965651845.1 uncultured Chryseobacterium sp.
GGCTTCATAATTTTCATCATGGTTGTCAGCTCATTATCCATTGCCCAGGTTACTTTTGTTCCGCTTCCTTCCGGAGTTAAAGTAAAACTTCCTTTTGCCATTCCGTCCCAAGGTTTGATGAAATGAAGATCACTGGACAATTTTTCGTTGGGAACCACCGCCGTTACTGTCTGCTCGCCCTCTCCCACCTGATCATTTCCTTTCCAATGGTAAGAATCTCCTACTGTTCCTGGTGTTCCGGAGTAAGTGATCTGAATATTCGGATCTGCCTTTGCGAAAGGATTCCATTCATTGAAAGCTTTTGTAGAACCTACATGCTGCCATACTTTTTCTTTCGGAGCATTGATTACGATTGATTTTTCAAAATGATAATCTTTACTGAAAGCCAGCATCGCGATGATAGCATATGCAATAACCAAAAGGATGATTACACCAATAATTTTTAAGATTGTTTTCATAGTTTAAATATTAAGGGTTAAAATTTTAGCTTCTTTATCGATAAATCTGTCGTCAAAAGTAGTCATTCCCTCAACATTTCAACTTTTCATATGACAAGATTAATAAAGATAAACAATTTTGTCACATCTTCTCATTCGGGCATCATTTTTGCGCATTTACGATGTCGATTCAATAGAATCATTAAATTTACATTAATTAAAATTTAGAATATGAATATTTTAACTGAAAAATTTAATACACCATATCATTCCGCACCATTTAATTTAATTAAAAATGAAGATTATCTTCCCGCTTTTAAGGAATTAATTCAAAAATCCGAAGAAGAAATTGATGCAATAGTTAATAATCCAGAAGAACCGACTTTCGAAAATGTAATTGAAGCGTTGGCATATTCCGGCGAACAGCTTGATATGGTATCCAATATATTTTTCAATCTAAATTCGGCAGAAACGAGTGATGAATTACAACAAATTGCTCAGGAAGTTTCCCCTATTTTAACAGAATATTCTTCAAAAATTTCTCAAAACGAAGCCCTTTTCAATAAAATTAAAAAAGTTTACGACGAAAAAGAAAAATACAACCTGAATGAAGAACAGCAAATGCTTTTAAATGAGACTTATAAAGGTTTTGTGAGAAGCGGTGCTTTATTAAATGAGGCTGACAAAGAAAAATTAAAGAAAATCAATATGGATTTATCTTTAAAATCGCTTCAGTTTGGACAAAATGTATTGGCTTCAACGAATAATTATTTTAAGCATATCACCAATAAAGACGATCTGGCCGGAATTCCCGAAGCCATTTTGGAACAATACGCCGAAGAGGCAAAAGAAAGAAATCTTGACGGCTGGGTCGTGACTTTGCAGTATCCAAGCTATATTCCTTTCATGACGTATGCGGAAAACCGTGAATTAAGGAAAGAACTTGCGTTGGCAAACGGTAAAAAATCTTTCGACGGCGGTGAATTTGACAATCAGAATTTGATTAAAGAGCTTCTTTCATTAAAACAACAAAAAGCAGAACTATTAGGCTATAAAGACTATGCAGACTATGTTTTGGAAGAAAGAATGGCCAAATCTCCGACCAAAGTTATTGAATTTCTGAACGAGCTTTTAGTAAAAGCAAAACCGTACGCAGATAAAGAAATTGAAGAATTGAAATCATTAGCAAAAGCCGATGGAATCGATGAAATGCAGGCTTATGACCATGCTTTTTATGCCGAAAAACTTCGTAAAGCAAAATATGATTTAAACGATGAAGAATTAAAGCCATATTTCCCATTACATCAGGTTCAGGACGCAGTTTTTGGTCTTGCCAATAAACTTTTTGGATTGACTTTTGTGGAAAGAAATGACATTCCGAAGTACCATGAAGATGTGAAGGTATATGAGGTTTTTGAGGCGGGAAGCGGGAAGCTGGAGGATGGAAGTGAGATTCTTCGACAAGCTCAGAATGACAGTGATAAGTCAAAAGCAGATTTCAAAGCTTTACTTTACGTGGATTATTTTCCGAGAAAAGGCAAAAGAGCCGGAGCCTGGATGACGAGCTATAAAAATCAATATACAAAGGATGGCGAAAATTCCCGTCCGCATATTTCTATCGTTTGTAATTTCAGTAAGCCGACCAAAGATACACCGAGTTTACTGACCTTCCAGGAGGTAACAACTTTGTTCCATGAATTTGGTCACGCACTTCACGGAATGCTGGCAAATACGCAATATCCTACTCTTTCAGGGACTTCTGTAAAATGGGATTTTGTGGAACTACCATCTCAATTTTTGGAAAACTTCTGTTACGAACCGGAATTCTTAAAAACTTTCGCCAAACATTATAAAACAGGTGAAATTCTTCCGGATGAAAAAATCGAAAAAATCGAACAGTCGAAAAACTTCATGGAAGGTTACCAGACATTGAGACAGCTTGGTTTCGGATTGCTGGATATGAATTATCATACTAAAGTTGGAGAGTTGGAGAATAAAAGCGTGACAGAGTTTGAGGATGAGTATACAAAAGCGACCCAGCTTTATCCCGTGAATCCTGAAACAGCGATGAGCCCAAGTTTTTCGCATATTTTCCAGGGTGGATATTCTGCGGGATATTATTCTTACAAATGGGCAGAAGTGTTGGATGCCGATGCCTTCCAATATTTTAAGGAAAACGGAATTTTCAATCCTGAAATTGCCGCAAAATATAAAGTTCTTCTTTCTTCCGGCGGTACGAAAGACCCAATGGAATTGTATAAGAGTTTCAGGGGAAGCGAGCCGAAGGTGGAGAGTTTGTTGAAAAGGGCGTTTGGGTAGAATATAAATTTTAATTAATAACCAAACTCAATGAAGAATAAAAAAATTATCAACTTAATTTTTACAATATTTTTTTTCTTTTGCATAGGTGGATTAATAATAATCATTATAATAGCTGTAATCGGAATATATGCCTATAATTTATGGGAAAATGGATTATCAAACGACCCAGAACAATGGGGACAATTTGGAGATTATTTTGGAGGTGTATTAAATCCTATTTTAACAATCTTCAATTTAATATTGGTAGTCTATTTAACTTTTAAAATTTCTTATATTGAGAAAAATAGAAATAAAAATTTATTAGCTGAAAATGTAAGACCTTTAGGGTTATTTTCTTTTGAATTGTCTAAAAATATGCTAAAAATTAATCTTCACAATGTAGGATTAGGGCCATTAATAATTAAAGAATTTAAAATATATAATAAAGTCGAAAATAAAGAAATTAATGATTTCTATGAACTAGTACTTAATTTAAAAATAAAAAATTTCATACCTGCATATTCAGGAAGAAAAAGTAGTGATGAAAATATTATTGCCAAAGATAGTTATATGAAAATTTTAGATCTGTCCTTTGATATAGATCCGAAAGACTCAAACTATATTAATATGTTGGAAAACTTCAATAAAATTAAAGATGAAGTAATTAAGTATGAATTTAAAATTGTTTATACTGATATATATGGTAAATTAATAAAAAGTAAAATAGAAAATTTAGAACAATTAAATGTAAAAATCACCCATTAGTAATTGAATTTTAAATAATTTTCAAATCAAAATAGCTTAATGGCAAAACTCGACGAAAACTTATACAGGCTTACTTCTATCATGCAACTATCAATTTTGTTTTTATAAATAATGAACAATATTATACATAGACTCCAAAACATAAAAAAACTCCAGGCCAAAAGATTTGAAAACGAAGATCATTGGGATGAGATCAACGATCTTTTGATCAAAGAACTGGATGAAATTTTGCTGATCGAACCCGAAAACACGGCTGCTTTAATCGACATGGGTGCCATTTATTCTGATATGGGCGAAAATGAAAAGGCAATAGAATATTTAAAAAATGCTTTACACTTAGGCTCGGAAGACAAAAATCTTTACATCAACCTTGCTATTGTCATGGTTGGATTGGGAATGCATGCGGAAGAATATCACGAATATCTTGAAATTGCAGAAGATAAAAAAGAAGATCCGCTTACTTTTAAAGCGTATTTTGATCCTCAGTCTCATTAATAATAATTAAAATTCACAAATTATGTTACTCGCTATCTTATTACCCTTTCTATCTTTCATGGTTCGCGGAAAAATTTTAACGGGAATTATCTGTTTACTATTACAAATTACACTGATTGGCTGGCTTCCGGCTGCAATTTGGGCTGCATTATCTTTAAACAGTGAAAGAGCCGACAAGCGAAACGAAAAGCTGATACGGGCAATACGAAAAAATCAAAAATAAATATTTTAATCCTTTAAACTTTTAAAGGATTTTTTTATGTAAAATTTTTCGTTACCTTAGTTCAGAAAATACTGAAAAACCAGGCTTTACATAACAATCATGGCAGAAGAACTTTATTTCATTAAAACAAATCCTGTTACTGCAAAAATCAATTTGTATAATAAACTTTGCCGTGAAGAAGACAGTATCCTGGAATACATGGATGACGACAGGAAGACAAGCCTGGAACTTATTAAAAAGAAAGTCCTGGAAAATGTCGAAAGCCTTTCAAGAGAGGAAT